>JALYYM010000248.1 GCA_030946565.1 Bacteroidota bacterium
ATCTTTGTGATAAGGATCAACACCTGGTACGCGATAGTTAAATCCACGAACAGGAATTACTTCGTTCACACCTCTGTAAACATTGCCCAGGTCAGATGCATACGTGCTGGTGCGTGTGTGGTCAAGCCCTTTTTGTTTTGCCAATAAACTTTGTGCTATTCGTTTACCCGTGCTATTTGTTTGGACATATCCTTCTTCATTTCCTATTGACCACATAAATATGGAAGGATGACTTCGATCACGCAACAGCATTTGCTCAAACTGATTCATATATTCGTGACTGCTATTGAGCAATCTTGTTTCATCGAGAACGAGCATACCCAGGCTATCACAAGCATCTAACAATTCCGGTGTTGGCGGATTGTGGGTAGTACGATAAGCATTTGCGCCCATTTCTTTCAGTAACTGAATTCGGTAATATTGAAGGTAATCTGGCAAGGCGCTTCCTACGCCCGCATGATCCTGGTGATCGCACACGCCCTGAATTTTTAGATATTTTCCATTTACAAACAGGCCGTCTTTAGTAACATTGATCGTTCTTATACCAAATCTTTTTTTATCAGTATCTATAATTTTTCCATTGAATTTTATCGTTGTAATTATTCTATACAAATATGGATCATCAACTGACCATAGCTTTGGATTATTCAGTAAAATTTTTTGCTTAATAATTTTTGTTTCATTAATATCTAATGCAACAGGCTGTTCTTTTGTTTGTCCTAAGATTTTTCCCTCACGGTCTGTAACAACAGAAGAGACGGCGCAGGTAGAAGAAAATAAATTTTGATTTTCGATAGACGTTTCAATATTTATGGAGGCATTATTTTTTTGAACATCAGCGGAAACAAAAACGCCGTCGTTCGCGATGTGCATATTGTTGAATTGATTTAACCATACATGCCGGTAAATTCCTGCACCTTCATAAAACCAGCCCTCGTATTGCATTGCATCCACACGTACCACCAGCACATTTTCTTTATCATAATTAATAAAATCAGTAATATCATAGGCGAAACCGATGTACCCGCTTTTATTATTTCCCAAATAAATATTATTTATCCAAACATTTGCATCACGAAATATTCCATCAAATTGAATTTGAAAATGCTGTCCCGAATCTTTTCTATCTATAGAAAAATGTTTGCGGTACCATCCAATGCCCGTCTCGGGAAACAAGCCACCAACGGGTTTATAACCATGTGCCATCACATCATGGTTTGGCGAGTTTACAAATGGAAGCTCAACGGCCCAATCATGTGGCAAGGCTAAAGAGCGCCAGGCAGAATCATGGAATTTGACATCAACCGCGGTGCCATCACCTTTACCTGTTTTCGAAAAGATATTTCCGATACTATAATTAAAATCTTTTGAAGGATCGGAGGCGTTGCCTAAGTGAAACTTCCAGTCATTATCAAAATTTATTTTTTCCCTTATTCGATCCTGAGAACGAGCGTTGAAGCAGATAACAGTTAGCATCAATAAAAAAAAGCCGCGTATTTTTTTCATAAAAATTGTAAAAATAATTAATAAAATAATGGGTTCTATGGCGCTTTGCATGGGCCCACACACTAAAGCGACTTCAGGAAAGAAGGCATGTTAAGAAAAGCTCAATATCAATCTTCTGTTTCCTCTGTAGCAATTTTTATTAAACAAAATAAGCTAATAAGGTTTTCCATATTCTATTTTTGAGATTTCTATTAAGGTTTAATATTTGAAACTATTCTAAGTAACCGCTTCTATAACCTTTTCTATATAACCTGACTCTTCATGAAACCAGGAAGATTTTTTTCAGAGACACTTTAAATCAAAAGCTCTCCAAAGACCCCCCCTGGTTTTGGCGAACAAACTTTCGGAGTGCTTAAAGTTATCTGCAAATCGTATGTAAATATAAGACCCGTGGTTTATGAAAATTAGGAACAAGCACGGTATCAACCGTGCATATTACTTTAACCGAAAACTGTTCGTAATAAAATATCTTCTTTAATAGCCTGGTGTTTGCGTAAGCTTTCCTTTGCTTGCATCTATGGCATACTGTGGAATCGGGAACAGAAACCTGAAGCTGCCGGAGGCGGTGTTTTGCCTACAGACTGCAATGCAGTTTGCCATTTGCCATGGCGTATCAAATCCATTTTCCGCTGCCCTTCCATAAACAAATCCCATCCTCTTTCTCTGAGAATCGCATCATCGAAAGATTGCATTGAAACAACATCTGCTGCTGGCAAAAGTCCAATGCCGCCATGTTTTGCACGCACTTCATTAACCAATGCAACCGCTTCTGCTGTAGGTCCATTCTGATTATTGATCGCTTCGGCAAGCATCAGCATTACATCAGCATAGCGTGCAAGTGGAATATCATTACGATGTGCAAACACCGTCTTGTCATCATCAGGATATTTTAAAATGACCGGTCCCTTTAAACCATTCGCCCTGTCTTTTACCTTCCCGTCCCATACGCTTGTATAAGATGGAATGAGCATCTGCCTTCTTTTATCTTGCGGATCAAATAAATCATAGTGATCTGGTTGAAAAAGCAGGAGAAGTCGGTAGCTATTTAAAAAAGCAATACCCTTCTCATTTCAAGAGGTTGAAATTAGGTTGGAGATTGTGAGAAGGCTTGTTCTGGCGTTCTTATTTTTGGTTCAAATCGTCTAAGTTTTGGGTGGAAAAAGATAAACTACGGGGTGAGAGTATTTTTAATTTGGAAATTCAGAGATTGCGGAAGGAGGGCATGTTGAAGGAGCGTCAAGCCCTGAAAGGGCGTGATATACTAACATCGGGCGAAGCCCTATGGTAACATCGGGCGAAGCCCTATGGTAACACCGGGCGAAGCCCTATGAAAGAGAGATCAATCCCAAACATATCTTTCGTCATACTCCACTTTATACTTTTTTAGAAAGGCTCTGTATTCATCCTGGAAAGGTATTTTCCTGTGATGGTTGTGCTGATTAGCAATATAGGCAATTACCCTTTCTACTTCAGCCGGATTTACAGAAAATGCTCCATAGCCATTCTGCCAGTAAAAATTCTTGTAATCATCTCCTTTGGTTTTTATCCACTTTGAGGAATCTGATTTTACATCTTCTAAAAGCTTCATTAATGCTATTTTTTTTGAAAGCATACAGAGGATATGAACATGGTCTGTGTAACCGCCAATTTTTATAGGATGGCATTCTAAGCTTTTACAAATGCTTCCCATGTATGCATATAACTCACTTTCTACCGGTTCATGTATAAAGGGCTCTCTATACTTGGTGCTGAACACGAGGTGAATGTAGTTTTTTACTAATGATTGTCCCATATTATTTGCGCCCTTTCAGGGCTTGATTTTTTGGTGCTATACAGTTTGGTAGTGCTTATTCACAGGGCTACGCCCTGTGTTAGCATTCCATCCTTTCAGGACTTGCTGCCTCTTGTCATAGCCTTGCCTCCCAGCGCATCAGGTTTCTGTCCTATATATTATAATTATAATCCATTATCATAAAATTAATTTTGACTTAAAGTTACAAAATAAGGAGGCGCAAATTTTGCAGTTGAAATCAGTAAGTCAGGGGGTTCAGTTTGCAGATAAACTATAATCGGCAATGCTTCAGCCTTCTGCAAGCGGGTGCTCTTTTGGATAATGATGGTAAATATTATAATACGCCATTACTTCGGGTGATGGCTTTTTATAGCGCGCTTCTTCATATTCTGCGTTGTATGTTTCATCCAGGCTTTGCTGCAGTTTTTCTATTTCATTTTGCTGTTGTTCTTTTTGTAATTGTTGCTTTACAGCTTCCGAAGGATCGTAATTTTCTATGTTATCTTTTTCATCTTCATCTTTATTAAAACTTACTAAACCCGTTCTCGGGAAAGAATATTCCCAGTCTAAATTTCTTGCTTTAAGCTTTTTGAAAATGAATTCATAAACAGGTATAAGATCGGTTCTTCCTTCTGTAAAAATATTACCCATATAAAAATCCATATAATCAAAAGACTTACCAGGCACCAGTTGCAGCTTGTTGATTACATCTGCAATAAAACCGCCTGAACCTCGCCACGATCCCAAATCATAGCTTTCGGCTTTTGCCGTAAACACCGTGTGATTGTTTGAAAATATCTCCCAGATGCAATCGCCAAAAATGGAAACAATTTCATACTGCGCATCAACAGGTTTGGCTTTTACATCTTTTATAAATTCTTCAAAGCTTACCACAGAGTTACTGTCTGCCTGCGATTTCATTGCCTTTCGCAAGCCTGCGATATTTTCACTCATCCGGCAATATTCTTTATACTGCTGTTCCGGTGTGGGGTGAAATATTAAAGTAAGCGGCGAGTTTACAAATCCATCCGGCGCAATGGTTTGCAATAGTTCAGGTATTGATTGAAATAATTCAATCAATAATGTTTCACAAATATTTTCAGATAGTTCTGTGTATTCCATGGCTATATTAAGTAAGGCAAGTTACAGGATGTGATTTGAAATGTGGGAAGAGTAAACGCTACAATCCTTTCAACACATTTATATCCGCCTTATAATTCGTTTCTTTTAAATATTTTATCCAAACTGATAAGCGCTTAATATTAACCGCACCATTTTTATTTAGTGCTTTAAATAAAAGTCTGAAACGATTATCATTTTTACTATTAATCGTCTTTGACTCTTTCTTTAGTTCTTCAAAGCCGGTAGGTAAATTATAATCTGACAGAACGACTCCTGTAGATGCCGCCGAGTTCATTATAAAATGCTCGATTGCAGGGATAATCTGTATTATGTATGATGCTTACGAGGGTTATTATGTTTATGAAGAATCAATGAATCTTGCTCAAGCACGACCGTAAATTCTTTCAAATAATCTATCTCATGTTTATCCTTGTCAATAATCCCCAAAGCAAAGCGATCGGCAAATTGTTTTTTCATGCGTGATGAAACGGTGCCGCAACCTTTTTGATGATTATAACCCTGTTGATTATTTCTTTTAACCGGAGGAACAATTGTTTCTATAAGATTGGTATCAAGATAACATTCAGGAAAAATAGCGTTATCCATTAAATAAAACTTTCGCTGTTGGTAAAAAGATCAATGCCATCCTGAAGCACATCGTGCAACTCTTCCTGTGTAAGCTGCCGCACTTTAGTTTCCCGATTTTCATAATACACTATGAATACAGAAAGCTCTTCCCTGCCATTTTCTAAGAGGTCGTTTAATATAAAAGGGCTGTGTGTTGCTACAAAATATTGATTGTCTTTTTTGTAGATCATTTCCTGCGTAAGGTGTGTCATGTAAGGCGGAAATGCATGTGCTTCCGGCTCTTCAAATAACAGGATGCTATTATTGTTGGAAGTGATTGCCGCTTTATAAAAAATGATTCGCTGCAAGGTATCAGCGATAGAATTGTAAGGAATGAGGAAGATGCTGCCATTGCCGGCTTGAATAACTTTTATTGTTTGACTTGCCTTGTCAAAGGCTATGTCTAATCCATATTCTTTAAATAATCCTGTTACTTCTTCTTTTAAGCCACTGTATTTTCAATAACGGACAAGAGGTTAAAACCAAAGGGCGGTATAAGATATTTTGCATGTGATTTTTTGTAGGTAATATCTTGCCTGTAACTATACTTTTTTATGTTTGGTGCATTAAAGCCGGTTGTATTTAAAGATTTTACTGAAAGCTTCGCATCAACTTTTGCCATGTAAGTATCATCATTCATGTGAATTAAAATTCGTAAGGCATCTTTAGGATCGAATTCTAACCGGCACTCACCAATATTTGTTTTTATATAAGTTTCTTTTGTTGTATTGCCATTATAAAACAACTCGCTTTCATTTTCAAGCCGAATAAGATTAGAAAGCTTTTTTGAGGAATTTTCTTTTAGATAAGGAACTGTAAAGAGTGACAGCGCCTCAATAATATTCGACTTACCAACATTGGGTCTGCCAATAAATAAATTGATTCTTTTGCAATTTTGAATCTCGCAATATTTGATGGATTTAAAATTTTCGATGTTGATGTAGTCAATAAAGTTGGACATAGATTTATATTGATAGAATCAAAACAAAAGTATTGTTATTAAATGAACTACTTTTTCATTGCCTACATTATTCTTAATTTTCATTACTGCATTACTACACCCTCACCTCCAAAATCTTACTCGTATCAATCCCCAATATATCCACCACCTTCACCATCACTTTATATTTACCGGGTTGCTTATATTCATGCGCAATACTTGTAAATTCTAAT
>JALYYM010000265.1 GCA_030946565.1 Bacteroidota bacterium
TTTCCGGCGCCTAACAGGAAAGGCATTAACAAGGTTTATTGGAACCTGCGCATGACGCCACCTAAAACTGCAACGGGCGGAACTAAAATGGATTATGGCGGCTTCATCGCTCCTATGGTTTTACCGGGAACGTATACCATGAAACTTAAGATCGGCGATAAGGAATATACATCGCCGCTGACTTTGATGCACAACACCGCTAATAAAGATTTTTCAATTAATGATAGAAAATTACAATTCAAAACTGCAATGGAATTGTACGATCTGCACCAGGAACTGGCAACGTTGGTGGATAGCATTAGTACCCGGCAGAAAATGATAAAAGATCAGTTAACAGTGATAAATGATACCAGGGCGAAAACAATTTTAACCGATTATAATTCGCAGCTTGAAACTTTGAGAGCAACGCTTTTATCTACTACGCAGACTTCTATTTTTTCAGATCAAGAAAGATTAAGAGAAAAAATCACGAACGTATATTCAGCGGTTTGCCTGCAGGAAGCGGCTCCATCTAATTCGCAACTTGCCAATGTTTCTTTTTTACAAAAAGAAGTAAAATCTGCAGAGCAAAAACATAAGAGCATTGACGCGAAATATATGGCCAAGGCAAAAGAATTGCAGGAGAAATATGAGAAGAGTATTAAGCCAAAATCAAAAGTGACGAAGGATGATATTAATAAGTAAGGCCGGGTTTATGAAGTAAACTTTTCAAGTGTTCATGGTAAAATTGAGGCAAGCTTAAAAGCAATGCCTGCGATCAAAAGAAATTAATATTAACCTGCATTAAGCGTACATCGTACTTTTGTTTACTATGACGTCATCTTATTTCACCTACAGTAAACCGAAGGTTTTGCAGGCATTGCGCTATCACTTTATTACCCGTAAAGAAATAAAAGTGATGATCATACTGGTAAATCTTTTCGCCATTTTTGCCGCCGCACTTTATTTCGCTAAAAAGGTTTCCGCTTACGCTTTTCTCGGAAGCTCGGTGCTGTGGTTTAGCCTTATGATTTCTTTCTGGTATATTTTACCTGCAATTATTTACAGGAAAGCCGCCACTTTTAAAGACTCCTTCAAAGTAGCCTTTGAAGAGATGCACATGTTTATAGAAAACGAAAGGGGAAGCAGAAGCTGGCCCTGGTCAGCATTCAGCGCTATGCTTGAGAGCCCGTATTTTTTTCATTTATATTTCAATCCCCGCTCTTTTTTTCTTATTCCAAAAGAAGCATTTGCAGGCGACAGCCTATATGAAGCAAGACAATTATTAAAGGAGAAAATAAGAAATTAAAAGAAAACGATCAATTCTTCCAGGCTGCCCTAAATTGTGCTAAAATAATTTCTTTTCCATAATGTAATGAGGAATAGCAAGCTCCAGAAATTCAGCGCCGTGTGTTTTATAGCCAAGTTTTTTATAAAAACCTATGGCTGTAAGCCTTGCATGCATGGTTATCTTTTTATAGCCGGCATCTCTCGCAACATTTTCTGCGAAGTTCAGCATTGCCGCTCCTATACCCTTCCCCTGTAAATTATTCTGAACAGCCATTTGGCGCAGGCGCACACAACCTTTATCTAATTTGGTAAGGAGGCAACACCCCAGCATTTTCTCTTCTTCAAAGGCGCCAATAAGAATATCGTTTTTTTCTTTATCAAGTTCATCAGCTTCGAATTCCAGGTTCAAAGGTTTCCGCAAAAGCTCATTTCGCAAATTAATCATTTGCTTATATTCTTCCGTACCATGATCAATTTGTTTTATTGGCATAAGAGGCGGGTGATGGGGGTTAAAAATGCAAATTAATTATAAATTTCATTTTCTTCTAAATAATATGTGCAAGGTAAAATCAATTGCTGTAAAAGGGGAAAGCTAATCACGAAAAAGAATAATGCTTTATTTATTATAAAAGTACTGTGGCAGTATTTGTAAAATAATTTTTAATGTTTAAAATATAGAATGCGCGGTATTTTCAAATAATCCTGAAAGCAAAATACCATGCCGAGTTATTAATTTTTTTTTATCGCAAAAAGTATATTTTTGTAGCCGTATTAACTAAATTTTATAATCATGGAAGAAATTGCAACAAGAGTTAAAAAAATCATTGTTGACAAATTAGGAGTTGACGAAGCTGAAGTAACAAACGAAGCTTCTTTTACTAACGATTTAGGTGCCGATAGTTTGGACACCGTTGAATTAATCATGGAATTCGAAAAAGAATTTAATATTTCTATTCCTGATGAGCAGGCCGAAACCATCACTACGGTTGGCCAGGCAGTAGCATATCTTGAGGAGCATGCTAAGTAATTATCGTATTTTAACATCGCAGGCAAGCTTATGGAATTAAAAAGAGTAGTTGTAACAGGATTGGGAGCCATAACGCCTTTAGGTAGATCTGTTCCGGAATACTGGGATGGATTAGTTAAAGGTGTATCTGGCGCTGATGCTATTCAGCAATTTGATGTAACGAAATTTAAGACCAGGTTTGCTTGCGAGGTTAAAGATTTTGATGCTTCTCTTTACTTTGACAGAAAGGAAGCCCGTAAGCTGGACAGGTTTACACAGTTTGCTCTTATAGCAAGTGATGAGGCTGTAAAGGATGCCAATATAAGTAAAGAAAACGTTAACCAGGACCGTGTCGGTGTCATCTTTGCCAGTGGCATAGGAGGCATAACCACCTTCCAGGATGATGTAATGGAATTTGCAAGAGGCGATGGAACTCCACGCTTCAATCCTTTCTTCATTCCAAAAATGATTTTGGATATTGCTGCCGGCCAGATATCTATGCGATATGGTTTCCGCGGCCCTAACTTTGCCGTGGTGAGCGCCTGTGCAAGCAGTACTAATGCAATTATTGATGCCTATGATAATATTCGTTTAGACAAGGCCGACATAATACTGTGTGGTGGCAGCGAAGCCGTAATTTGCGAAGCGGGTGTTGGCGGTTTCAATGCTATGAAAGCCTTAAGTGAAAGAAACGATGATCCTAAAACTGCTTCACGTCCTTTTGATAAAGATCGCGATGGTTTTGTAATGGGGGAGGCGGCTGGCGTACTCGTACTTGAAGGCCTGGAGCATGCATTGGCAAGAGGTGCAAAGATTTATTGTGAAATTGCGGGTGGCGGCGCAACCGCGGACGCATACCATATTACGGCCCCACACCCCGATGGCCTTGGAGCCAGGAATGTGATGCACGCAGCGCTTAAAGATGCGGGCATGAAGCCGGAAGACATTGACTACATTAACGTACACGGCACCTCTACTCCCCTCGGTGATATTGCAGAAACAAAAGCAATTGTGAATGTATTTGGCGATAAAGCTTACGAATTAAATATTAGCTCAACAAAATCCATGACGGGGCATTGCCTTGGGGCAGCGGGGGTTGTAGAAATACTTGCTTGTATACTAGCCGTCACGAAAAATATTATACCACCCACCATCAATCATTTTACCGACGATCCTGAGGTTGATCCAAAACTTAATTTCACTTTCAACGAAGCCCAGGAAAAAGAAGTAAATGCGGCGCTTAGCAACACCTTTGGCTTTGGCGGACACAATGCTTCCGTTATAATTAAGAAATATAAAAATTAAGTTTTACCGATAAATCTTTTTAATATGGAAGCGCCCGAAAATATTTCCCGTTCAGAAATCAATAACTTTCTTGTTCGCCGCCTTGGTGAAAAAGAAGCCGATGAAATCATGGCTTATATTGATGAGGAAGTAAATAAGGAAACCGCTGCAAATGTGGAAGCTTCCAGGAGAGAAATTGCTCTTTGGCGGGATGATATGAAAAATGTTTTTGCAACAAAAGAAGATGCAGCGTTACTTGATAAAAAGCTGGTGAAAAGGGTTTCCGCCGCAGAAGGCACTTTGATATTGTGGTCATTCGTTTTTTGGCTTACCCTTATTGTGGCAGTGTTCTGTATATTTAAGTTTATAAAATAAGCCTGCGATTTTCCACCATTCTGTGTTCCTGCCTTTATTTAAAATATATTTCGTCGTAACAACGACTTATGTATTTTCATCACTGATTTTATGAAGATCAAATAGGTATTTAATTCTTATCTTAAAGCAAAAATTTCATCTAAATATCCATTGTGTATTTTTTAAGAAACATGTACTCTTCTAAATCTGACAGGGATTTCAGGAGACAGTTACGGAATGTTCTCGGTTTTGCGCCTGGTAATTTAAACTTGTACAAAACTGCTTTAAGCCACCGATCCATACGGGAAGGCGCAGATGAAAATAACGAAAGGCTCGAGTTTCTTGGTGATGCAGTTCTCAGCTCGCTGGTAGCGCATTATTTGTTTATGCGTTATCCCTATAAAGATGAAGGCTTCCTGACCGAAATGAGAAGCAAAATGGTAAACAGGAACCAGCTGAATGAGATCGCTTTAAAGATCGGCCTTAAAAAAATAACCTTCTATAACCGCTTTGATAATTCTTTAAAAATCTCGCAGATATTTGGTAACACGCTTGAAGCAGTTGTGGGTGCTGTGTACCTTGATAAAGGATATGATAATACCCAAAGATGGGTTACACAACACATTATCAATCCACACTTTTTTATGCAGGACCTGGAGAATCTTGACATCAATCAAAAGAATAAATTATACGGATGGGCTAACAAGAATGGCAAGAGCCTCGAGTTTGAAACATTGGAAGAAAAAATAGAAAATGGCAGGCGGCTGTTTACTATCGGGGCAAAAATTGATGGAGTGGTGGTAGCAGAAGCAAAAGCATTTAATAAAAAAGACGCCAGCCAGGTAGCCGCACAGATTGCTGTAGAAAAATTAGGCTTAATATGAAATTCGGAATACTTGGCAGCGGCAGTTGGGGCACTGCTCTTGCAAAAATCCTGACGGATAATAACAATTCAATTTACTGGTGGATAAGGTCTGATAATACCATTGGCAGTTTTAAAAAGCGCCGCCATAATCCACATTATCTTAATTCGGCTTATTTTGATACGAGCCTTCTTCACCTTACTACTAATGCGGAAGAAGTGATCAACAATGCTGATTGTATTGTGATTGCCGTACCGTCTGCTTATGCTGTAGATGTACTTGGGGGTTTGCCGAAAGATATATTTCAAAATAAAAAAATTGTATCTGCAGTAAAAGGAATATTGCCAGCCAATAATTTATTGCTGAACGAATATTTAAAAAATGAATTTGGGGTTTTATTAAAAGATTATTTTACCGTACTGGGTCCTTGCCACGCGGAAGAAGTGGCTGCAGAAAAATTGTCTTACCTCACTTTCTCCGGCATTGACGAACAAATGACGGTAGAGATTTCTGCGTTCTTCAAAACGGCTTATTTAAATACCATTCATAACACCGATATCTATGGCGTACAATTCGCCGCAGTGCTAAAGAATATTTATGCTATCGGCGCCGGCATTGCGCATGGCCTGGAATATGGTGATAATTTTTTGAGTGTGCTCATTGCAAATAGTGCGGATGAAATGGCTGGCTTCCTTCGCAAGGCAGGCATACAAAATGTAGAGATAGGAACCATTGATCATACGTTAACGCATACACGAACAGAAAAAAAACACACCACCAATTATGCCGCTTCGGTTTACTTAGGCGATTTATTAGTTACGTGCTATTCACTTTACAGCCGAAACCGCACTTTTGGAAATATGATTGGCAAAGGCTATTCTGTAAAGGCCGCCCAGCTTGAAATGAGCATGGTAGCAGAAGGATATAATGCCAGCAAGTGTATGTATATTATCAATAAAAGAATAGGTGCAGAAATGCCGGTGGCCGAAACGATCTATAAAATTTTGTGGGAGGGTATTTCAGCAGAAGAAGGCTTTGAAGAAATTGAAAAGACGTTGGTGTGAAATTTGAATTAGGTTAGCAATCAGCAATGTTATTTTGAAAATTTTGGAAGGCCAACTGTTTTAAGCACTTCATT
>JALYYM010000318.1 GCA_030946565.1 Bacteroidota bacterium
AAGCTGAATTGGAGAATCCTTATATTCTTATTTATGATAAGAAGATATCTTCAATGAAAGACATTCTTCACATATTGGAGAAAGTTGCTCAAAGTGGCCGTCCGTTATTAATAATTGCTGAGGACCTTGAAGGCGAAGCATTGGCAACATTGGTTGTAAATAAATTACGTGGCACTTTGAAAGTGGCTGCAGTAAAAGCTCCCGGCTTTGGTGATCGCAGGAAAGAAATGTTACAGGATCTTGCCGTTCTCACAAAAGGAATAGTGATCAGTGAAGAGCAAGGTTATAAATTAGAGAATGCTGACCTTACTTATTTAGGTGAAGCTTCTTCAGTAACGATTGACAAAGACAATACAACAATTGTAGATGGTAAAGGTGCAAAAGAAGATATCACTGCACGTGTAAATCAAATTAAATCTCAGATCGAATCAACTACATCAGATTACGATAAAGAAAAATTACAAGAGCGCCTTGCTAAATTAAGTGGTGGTGTTGCGGTTCTTTATGTAGGTGCTGCTACTGAAGTTGAAATGAAAGAAAAGAAAGATCGCGTGGATGATGCACTTCATGCAACAAGAGCTGCTGTAGAAGAGGGAATCGTTGCAGGTGGCGGTGTTGCTTACATCCGTGCTATTGAAAGCCTTGATAATTTGAAAGGTTCTAATGAAGATGAAACCACAGGTATCCAGATTGTGAAGCGTGCGGTAGAAGAGCCTCTTCGCCAGATCGTGATCAACAGTGGTATTGAAGGTAGCATTGTTGTACAAAAAATAAAAGAAGGAAAAGGTGACTTTGGATTTAATGCACGCACAGAAGTTTATGAAAATTTACTTGCTGCAGGTGTTATTGATCCAACTAAAGTAACACGTATTGCTTTGGAGAACGCCGCTTCTATCGCAGGAATGTTGTTAACTACGGAATGTGTAATTTCTGACAGGCCTGAAAAAGATAAGCCATCAATGCCTCAAATGGGCGGTGGTGGAATGGGTGACATGGGATATTAATTCTATGTACGATGTGTGATGTACGAGGTACGATGTAACTATCATCCAAATAAAATACAAATCCCTTTACAGAAATGTGAGGGGATTTTTTTTATGAAGCAAAAGGTTCAAAGACCTACACGTCTATGCTCATTTAAGCCATCTGGGACATACTATCAAAAACAGGCAATTTTATTTTAAGTGTAGAGTTTAATGGGTTTTATGAAAAGGATGTAAAAGATAACCAGGCAGAATCTTTGATAAAAATTATTGTTGAAGCCACTTTCAATTTCCCCGAATCTCCCGGTTTTGCTGATTTACCTCCCTATTTTTATCAAAATAGCATAGCAATAATCTTCCCGTCTATTAGGGCTTTTGCAACAGCCCTAACTGCGATGGCTAATGTAAATCCAATTATTTTACCAACTATGAATTTATCTTCACTTGAAGAACCTTTAAAACAAAATACAAAATCGATTGATTAATATTTCGAAGAACTTATTTTTATTTTTTCTGTTTCACTTTTTTATGCAAAGGAGCATTCAAGCGTTTCTCTTAGCCTCTTTAAAAGTCATATCGCGCTTAAAAAATTATCTTCTATTTTGACCGGATAGCAACCACCGGATCGAGCCTGGAAGCTGTGTAAGCCGGAATAATACCAGCAAGAATACCGATAACAATACACAAGCTGATAGCAAGTGTAAGAATACCAGGCGAAATGTATACAGGAAAATCAAACACGTTAGTAAGTACTAACGTCAACAGGTAGACGAGAAAAAGGCCGATTAAACCGCCCATAATACAAATAATGGCAGCTTCAAGTAAAAACTCTGAAAGAATGCTTCGCTTCTTGGCGCCGATCGCCTTCTTCAACCCAATCATAGAGGTTCGTTCTTTTACGGTAACGAACATTATATTGGCGATACCAAACGCACCAACTACAAGGCTCAATATACCAATAGCCCAGCCACCAAGGTTGATGCTTGAAAATAGCGAACTAACTTTATCGCTAAAGCTGCTTATTTGATTTAGCGCAAAATTGTCTTCATCCTTTGGGCTAAGCATTCTTATGGAGCGCATCACGCCTTCAAGTTCGTCCGCAAGTGCGACAGAGCTTACATTTTCTTTTCCCTTCACCATTATAGAAGGATTGCCGTTGTCTTCATTAAACACCTGCCGGGCAAACCTGTAAGATAAAATGACACACCCATCGTAATCCCAACCGATCATACTTTGTCCGACCTTTTTTAATACACCTATAATTTTTGCTTTCTTATCTTTCACTTTTACTTCTTTGCCAACGGCCAAAGCCGGACTACCAAACAACTCTTCTGCGTTGTTATAGCCCATTACTATTACCGGGCTACCAGAAGCGAATTCATTGCCGGAAATAAATCTTCCATAAGAAACCTTAGCCGGTTGTATTTCATTTTCTTCTTCACTCACTCCATAAAAAGAAACACCTTGTAAGGCAAAGTTTTCATATTGAATATTGCCACGGGAATTAATAAAAAACGCAACATTAGTTGCGAGCTGGCTGCGTTCTTTTATAAAAGCCACTTCTTTAAATGCAGGCTCCGGGCGGTTTACGTACTTCCACCATGGATAGTCCGGGCCACCACTGTAGTTCCATTTATCAATATAAATCGTATTGGTGCCAAGGCTCTTTATTTGATTTTGAATATTCATCTCCAGGCTGTTAACCGTTGCCAGCACGCCTATGATGCAAAATATTCCAAAAGAAATTCCTATGAGCGAAAGAGCAGTGCGCAACTTATTTACCATAAGTTCCTGCATAGTGAGGCGAAACGAATTTGATAAAATATTAAGTGTTTTGCGCATGGTGCAAATTTAATGTTTACTGGCTGTAAATTTCTTTTAATGCCACCTGAACGAGGTGAAGTGATTAAGTAAAAAAACAAAAGCTGCCGACATTTTTCGATCCTAAATGATAAGCGGTAATATTGTATTTTGCATCCCCTACAAATCATTCATATTGATTGCTGCAAAAGAAAACCTCAGGCTCCAAAAAATTATTACTCTTATAGCGATAGTTTTATTTATTACCAAAATTATAGCCTGGTATATCACGGGATCGCTCGCAATACTAACCGATGCGTTGGAAAGTATTGTGAATATCATAGCAGGGCTCATTGGGCTTTACAGTCTTTTTCTTTCCGCGAAACCCCGTGACGCCGCCCATCCTTACGGGCATGGAAAAGTTGAGTTTTTATCTGCTGCCGTAGAAGGTACGTTGATTACCATTGCCGGTATTTTTATTATTTATGAAGCCATTCTAAACTTTAGCCAGCCATCAAAAATTACCAAGCTCAATGTGGGTATGCTGCTCCTTGGCATTACCGCAATAATAAATTTTGGTGCGGGTGTAATCTGTGAGAGAAAAGGTGTAAAGAATAATTCATTGCAATTGATCGCAGGAGGCAGGCACCTGAAGAGCGATACCTACACTACTGCCGGTATCTTTGCTGGTTTGCTGCTGCTGTATTTTACTAATCTTACCTGGATTGACAGCGCCGTTGCGTGTCTTTTCGCTTTGATAATTATTTATACCGGTTATAAGATTGTTCGTACATCCATCGCCGGTATAATGGATGAAGCGGACATACAATTATTAAATAATCTTGTAAATGTTCTTAACAACAATCGCCAGGAAAACTGGATAGATATACATAACCTCCGCATCATAAAATATGGCAGCACACTCCATTGTGATTGCCATCTTACAGTGCCGTGGTACCTCAATGTAAACGAAGCACATTATGAAATTGAAACCCTTGCCCGTTTAATAAGAAATAAATTTGGAGAGGCTGTAGAATTGTTTGTTCATTCCGATGGTTGCCAGGAATTTTCGTGCCCCATTTGTTCTAAGCAAAATTGTATGGTTCGAAAACATGCTTTTGAAAAAAAGGTGGAATGGACGATTGAAAATATTTCAAAAGATACCAAGCATAAAATTTTTAGTTAGAGCGCAGAACGCAACAGGGATGCGGGGCCGCCTTCGTTAAAGGTTGCCAACCTTTTCAAAGGTTGGCAGCCTTGCAAAAACAACTTTGCTGGAATTTAGGCTTCATCCTGCCCCGGAATATAAAAAAAATCCCTTCAAATTGAAGGGACTGTCCAAACACCAAAACTACGAATCCGCAATGTTTTCCTGGTTAGTCTTATTCTGATAAAAGTGATTTTGTTATTAACTCATCACCTGCAGAAAATTTAATAAAATATATACCCTTGCTGAGCTTGGGGATATTTTTAGCAATTGAATTAACGCCTGCCTGCAATTGAAGTGAAGTATTAAAAAAGACTCTGCCGCTTGCATCTGTTATAGCTGCTCTTATACTTTGTGCATGATCACTGTTAAGAGATACCTTTAAATTTTTTGAGTCAAGGGATAAATTCGCATAGCTGATAGTAAAGCTGTGCGCAACTTTCACCGATACGGTTACGGTTTTGCTGTAATTCATTTTACCATCAAGATCAACTATTGAAAGCCTGTAGAAATTAGTTCCAGCCATTGGCATATTATCATTGAAAGAATATG
>JALYYM010000333.1 GCA_030946565.1 Bacteroidota bacterium
GGCCTCAATGATAACCTTGATTATGGAAAAAACAGGGCGAAGATCGCCTGGTACCAGATAGAGCCTACCCTGCAGGATCCTAAGAATATTAATAATCCTTTAAAGGGAAATAAAATTGCTTTATCTGATCCGCGTATACGTGCAGTTTCACAAACTGAAATATTTCCACAGCGCACCACAGACTTTGGACAAAACCAATTAATAACCTTTGACCTTGCCTACTACCCTACTGACCGCGGCCCGTACAATTATGATGCAAGTGCGACAAGTGTAAATGCCAATGGTAAATTATTAAATCCACGCACAAGGTGGGGCGGCCTGATGCGGAATATTGACCAAACGGATTTCGAAACTGCGAATGTAGAGTATATAGAATGTTGGGTACAAGATCCTTTTATTACAAATCCCACTAGTGCGGGAGGAAAATTTTATATTAATCTTGGAAATATTTCAGAAGATATTCTAAAAGATTCGAGGAGATTTTATGAAAATGGCCTTCCCACTCCCAATGCTCCTTCGCAATTAGATACTTCGGTGTGGGGAAATGTGCCACGCAACCCGATACAGGTTACCAATGCATTTAGTAATGATCCCGCCGACAGGCCTTACCAGGATGTTGGCTTTGATGGCTTATCTGATAGTGGCGAGGTAACAAAAAGAAGAATAGATTACCTGAATGTGCTCGCTGCCAATTTCGGTGCAGGCTCAAAGGTGCACCAGGATGCACTTCGCGATCCTTCCGCCGATGATTATCACTACTACAGGGGCGATGACCTTGATGCACAAAAGGCGGATATCCTTGCCCGTTATAAAAATTATAATAACCCGCAGGGAAATTCTCCTATTGCGGATAACAATGCGCAGTTCTCCTCGGCAGCTACTTTATACCCTGACCAGGAAGATGTGAACCGCGATAACACCCTGAACGAAACGGAAGAATATTTTCAATATATAGTTGACTTAAAGCCCTCAACGGATCCGCAGATGACGATAGGTCAAAACTATATTGTAGATAAAAAATTAGTAACTGTGAAATTAGCTGACGGCACTTCCAGGCCGGAAACATGGTACCAGCTTAGAATTCCAATTAATTCTTACAATAAAAAAATAGGCAACATCCCTGATTTTAAATCCATTCGTTTTATAAGGATGTTCCTCACTGACTTTAGCGACAGCGTGGTTGTACGCTTTGGAAAATTGGATCTTGTAAGAAACACATGGAGAAAATTTCAATTTAAATTAGATTCCACCGGAAATTACAGCCCTGAAATTACCAGCGATTTTAATGTAGGCGCAGTGAACATTGAAGAAAATGATAAACGCACACCGCTGCCTTACCGTACGCCAAGAGAAATTGAAAGAGTGCAAACATTAAGCAACAATGGAGTAAATCTTTTGCAAAACGAGCAGGCGCTTACTCTTAAGTTTTGCGATCTTTCCCGCTACGATGGCAAGGCGGTTTTTCAAACCTTTGCCAACAGGGATTTACGCCAGTTTAAAAAGCTGCAAATGTATATTCATGCTGAGCAGGCGCAAAACACAATATTAAATGACGATGACCTTTATGCCACAATAAGAATGGGCAGCGATTTTGTTTCAAACTATTATGAAATAAAAATTCCTTTGAAACTCACTCCCCTTAACTCCGGTCTAGATCCGAACAGTGATGCTTACAACGACACTTTGTGGAGAGCAGCAAATAATCTCGACCTGGAACTGCAAGCGCTCACCGCTATCAAGACCACAAGAAATCTTTCCAGTTCCCCGGTAAATGTTTTGTATTCCCAATTGCAATCTAACGGGCAAACGTACTCGATAATGGGTAATCCCAACCTGGGGGAGATAAAAGGAATACTGATGGGCGTAAAAAATGAAAAGGTAGAAGGCGCCTGCGGAGAGCTTTGGTTTAATGAACTAAGGCTTTCATCGCTGGATGAAAAAGGTGGCTGGGCAGGCCTTGCACGTATTGATGCCAACCTCGCTGACCTGGGAACGATCACCGTGTCAGCCAATACGCATAGTAATGGCTTTGGTACTTTAGAGCAAAGAGTAAATGAAAGATTCAGGGATTATTTCCTGCAGTTTGATGCGGCGGCTAATCTTGAACTCGGAAAGCTTTTACCAAAAAATGCAGCGTTGTCGATACCATTCTATGCAAGTATTTCTAACAGTATCAGCACACCGGAATATGATCCTTTTGACCTTGACCTCACGCTTAAACAAAAAATTAAAAATGCTCCATCGAGCCAGCGTGACTCTATAAGAACACAGGCGGTTGATTTTACTTCTACCAAAACGGTGAGCTTTACCAATGTACATAAGAACAGGACCAGCAACAAAAAACCAATGCCGTGGGATGTTGAGAATCTTGACCTAAATTATTCTTTTACCAAAACAACAGCGCACAATCCATTAATTGAATATAATGATGTGACCAAGCAACGTGGCGGTGTTGGATATAATTATGCGCCCCAACCAAAGTTTTATGAACCATTTAAAAAGTTTTTCAAAAAAACAAAGACGCATTGGTTCGATCTTATCAAGGATTTCAACCTAAACCCAATTCCCTCCCAGTTAAGTTTTAAAGCGGATGTTTTCAGGCAATTTGGTGTAATAAAACCAAGAAGTATAGGAGAAGATAAATATGTGATCCCGGAAACCTTTGATAAGTATTTCACTTTTGACAGGAGCTATATTTTCCGGTGGGATCTTACGCACTCATTAAATATTGATTACTCTGCTTTAAACAATGCAA
>JALYYM010000360.1 GCA_030946565.1 Bacteroidota bacterium
TATGAAGATGCGCCGCAACCTATGCCAGCCGCGGATGAAGTCCTAATAAAAGTGCATGCAAGTGGTGTAAACCCGATTGACTTTAAAATTCGTGCAGGCCATGCGCAAGGCAAGTTCCCCATCAACTTTCCCCTGATTCCCGGCTGGGATGTATCTGGTGAGATTGAAGAAGTAGGTAGCGAGGTTTTAATCTTCAGGATAGGCGATGAAGTTTATAGCAGGCCCGACCCAACAAGGAATGGCACTTACGCAGAATATGTGGTAGTAAAAGCCGACCAGGTAAATGCAAAGCCAAAAAGCATTGATCATGATAAAGCAGCAGCAGTACCGCTAGCGGGCCTTACTGCCTGGCAGGGGTTGTTTACGCACGGGCAATTAAAGGCGGGTCAAAAAGTTTTGATACATGGCGCTTCAGGCGGAGTAGGGACTTATGCTGTGCAATTCGCTAAGTGGAAAGGAGCGTATGTAATAGGCACTGCATCGGAAGACAATATCGATTTTCTATATCAGCTTGGTGCTGACGATGTGATTGATTATAACAATGAAAGATTTGAAGAAGAGGTAAAAGATGTTGACCTCGTATTTGACCTTATAGGCGGCGATACACAAAAACGCTCTTTAAACGTTTTGAAAAGCGGTGGCCGGCTTATAACAACTGTCGCCCCTGAAAGTGCTGAGGAGGCAAAAAACCAAAATATTCACCTCGAAAACTTCATGGCTCAATCTTTACCCGGTGACTTGCAACAAATAGCGGACCTCATTGATTCAGGAAAAATAAAGCCGGTTATTTCAGAAATAATGCCTTTGAAAGACGCTGCAGAGGCGCAAAAGAAAAGCGAAGATGGACACACAAGAGGGAAGATAGTTTTACGGGTTATTTGAGATATAACGGTCACCGTTAAACGTACCTCTCAGCATCTATAGAAAAGATACCGGCTTTAAGTTAAGCTTCTCTTACTCTTTTGCATCGAAAAGCAGTCATTATCTTTAGCACAAACTATTTACAATGAGATACTCCTTCTTTTTCCTGCTTCTTTTTTTTATTTCCTCTAAAATATTTTCGCAGCCTAACATGGTTGCCTTGTACAACGGTAAAGACTTTACCGGCTGGGATACTTATTTAGGGCCGCCATTGGACAGTACGGGGAAAAAAATAAATGATATTCCCGTGGGATTAAACAATGATCCGGGAAAGGTTTTTACTATCGTACAACAAGACGGTGAAAGGGTAATTCGCATTTCAGGGGAAAGCTGGGGTGGCATATCAACTACTAAAGAATTTGCTGACTTTCATTTGCAGTTACATTTTAAATGGGGCCATCTCACATGGGGCCAAAAGAAAAATAAAAAGCGGGATAGCGGGCTGCTCTATTTTGCTACCGGTGCGCACGGCGCAGACTATGGTGCATGGATGCGTTCGCAGGAATTTCAAATAGAGGAGGGCAACACAGGCGATTACTGGGGCGTAGCAGGCGGCATGCAAGACATTCCCGCAGTCATGAATTCCGATAGTGAATATGTGTATAATCCATCAGGCCAGTTACATACCTTTAGTGCCGCCAGTAACGTTGGCCGCCATTGCAAAAAAAAGGGTGATGCCGAAAACCCAACGGGTAAATGGAATACGATTGACCTTTATTGCCATGGGGATACGAGCGTACACGTGGTAAATGGAAAAGTAATGATGATACTTTACCATTCAAGCCAGATGGAAAACGGGCACGCTATACCGTTAGTAAAGGGAAAAATTCAAATACAGTCAGAAGGCGCTGAAGTTTTTTATAAAGATTTAATGATTGAACCGCTTGCAACGATACCGGCAGATTTTTTACAATAATTTTTGGGCTATCCGTACCTGTTAGTTTGCCACTTGCATTCTTCTTTGTTTCAATTCTCTCCAGGTGGTTAAAATAATACCCTCATCTTTTAATGCTTTTTTAAATGCAGGATTAAGCATAGCAAGCAAATCCGCCTGGCGCAACGGGCCACTATCCGTTATATACTGAAAAGTTTCCGAAGGGGCGGTGCAATGCATAATCATCATGGTTATACCCGGTTTAAGTTGTTTTAGCGCATCAATATATTTTTGGGTTTTATAATCTTCTACTTTCCTATCACCGGCTTTCATATTTGCCGGCGCCTTCCAGTCATAACTAAAATTATGCAGATCATCCAGCACAGGCAGGCCCGCTGCCCATAGTAATTTGCCAACAGTACGTAACTGGTTAATTAATTCATCAGGGGCGTTCATTTGCTGTTGAATAAGAAAGTCGTTACCGCCCGGAAGCATTATGGGTATGTGATTTTCAATTCCAACCTTTACATATCGCTGCAAAAAATCAGGGGTGGCAAATAAAGTACCCATGTGTGAATCAAGATGGGTAGGCTCGAAACCCATGCTGCGTGCTCTTGCCAATTGTGCCCGTATTTCCTTTTCCACTTCATCTCCTGATGCGTGCTTTACCACGTCCGGAACATCCGGCCATAAGTCACCTTCACTGTCTGCCAGGCCTGGTGTTTCATTTTTCCCGGATATTGGCCGCCACCTGTATTCACTCCATTCCGATGTTAGTGTAAGATGCAGGCCTGCATCAACTTCCGGGTGCTTTTTCAAAAAATGCACAAAGGCAGGTACCCATGCACAAGGCATCATAACACTCGTGGAATTGGCAGCCCCTTTGGTTATTGCCTCAATAGCGCCTTCATTGGAATCGTAACTCATTCCTGCATCATCCACATGAATAATCAGGACTTTTGCCCCTTTGGGATACCCCAACTTTTCTGCATAGGTTGAATCACTTTTCTGTGCATGGAGCTTAATCGTTGTTAACAGAACAATGAACAGCATTATCTTTTTTAATTGCATTGTCTCCTATTTTAATAAAGTAGTGAGTGTTTAATCTAAAATTAATTTATCTGAGTGCATAATTTTTTCTTCATGGTAATTAACTTCTGCAGCGCCACTTTACTTCTTTCAATGATTCTTAAAATCATCATTCCAAATTTTTCATCTCTTCAAAATTCAAGGGAATAATTACGTCCCTCATTTTCGCTTCCGCATTTATGAATGCATGTTTCTCCTGGAGATCTTTAGTGAGTATCTGTTTGGTTTTTTTCTCAGCAGGCGGGTTCAATCTTTCTACCTTTTCATACTCAATTACCTGCTCTAAAATATCTTCCGGTAAATCATTTTTGCATCGCACGAGAATTTCTAAAAACTGGTTGGCAAAGAACTGGTCAATCTGTATTTTTCTCTTCGTAGTATGTGCAAACTTGCC
>JALYYM010000378.1 GCA_030946565.1 Bacteroidota bacterium
TTTGCATACTTCGTCTGAAACACAGGATAGCCAAGGTTTCCGGGCTTAAAGAAAAACTTTTCCCAGAAACCGGTTGTATGTGGAATATGATTTTTGCGGTACTTTCCAAGATAAGTTCCATCAGCATCAATCACTGCTGCAGTGTTGTATAAAACGCCCGGCTGCTCCTTTTCATACACCGGCACAATCATTACCATGTTATATTTTTTTGCGTACTCAGCCATTCTTTCTGTCGTAGGGCCGGGAACACTTTCCGCAGATTCATACCACGCCTTATCCTGTCCGGGGCAGAAATATGGAGTATTGAAAATCTCTTGTAAACATAAAATCTGCACGCCTTGCTTTCCTGCATCATCAATAAATGGCAGATGCTTTTGCACCATCGCTTCTTTGATTTCTTCTATTGTGCCCTCGCCTTCTGTTTTAGGTAAAGACATTTGTATAAGGCCTGATTTAATTATTTGTGGCATAACTTATTTTTTATTTTTTTTTGTTTACCAGCTATAGTTCTTTGGGCATCCCAGTTGTAATTTATCCTGAGTCAGTCGAAGGACTCACTTGTGCTGTTAATACTTTGGGCATCAAAATACGTCTCTATTAATTTACTCAACGTATTCAAAAGCCGGCCCTATAAATTCAACGATTTCCTCTTCCTCTATTATTAAAAATTCATTGTAGTCATCCCGTATTCTTTCTTTTAACAAATCTCCAAAGAACGCAGCTTTAGAAGGTTCAAATTCACCCACATTTACAAAGTGATGGTGTAACATATTTGCAACTCCCTTATGGGTTTTTGCTTTTATATCTTTTGTGAGAAGGAAGGCTGTCGTAGCATGAAAACAACTATAATAAAGCCTGTTTATAACGGTAGTATAAAATTCAAGTTTCATTAATGGGTCCACCTCCAATAAAAGCCCGTTAGCTTTTTGAAGTCTCAGCTTTATAATATCAATCCGATCAGTCATAATGCTATTTGTTCATCCCTAATAGAAAGGCTTAATGAGTAGTACGAAGGGCTTTCAACCCAGTCAATTTCATTTACAATTGTCACTTCTATAATTCCATTTATTGTTAAGTTGAAAGGAAATAATTTATAGTGAATTTTTTTTCTTAGTTGCCTGTCTGCAATTCTTGTAGTAATTACCAATATATCCCAATCACTTTCTTCATGCGTCTTTCCTGTTGCTCTGCTTCCAAACAAGAACACCTTTGCATCAGGAATTTCTTCCAAAACAACTGATTTTATTTTAGCTAATATTTCTTCCTGGCTATACATCTAATCTAAATAATATTACTTACTTTTTTCCTTTTTATAAATTTACCAAATCCTTTTTCAACTTTACATTCACTATCATTTATAGCAATCTTTCCTCTTAATAAAACAGTCTTCACTTTGCCGGTTACTTCCCAGCCTTCATATCCACTATAGTCAACATTCATGTGATGCGTTTTCGCAGAAAGTATATGTTTTTCATTTGGGTCAAAAATTACAATGTCTGCATCGCTGCCAATGCCTATAGTTCCTTTACTGGGAAACATTCCGAAGATTTTTGCGGGATTTGTGCAGGCAACTTCTACAAATTTATTCAATGTGATTTTATTTTTTGCGACTCCTTCACTGTATAATAATTCCATCCTGTTTTCGATTGCGGGGTGGCCGTTAGGTATTTTTGAAAAATCTTTTTCACCCATTTTCTTTTGCTCCCACATGAAAGGACAATGATCGGTCGCAACAACATTTACCAACCCCTGGTTAATGCCTGCCCACAACGTTTGCTGATCTTTCTTTTCGCGAAGCGGCGGGCTCATCACCCATTTGGCACCTTCAAAATCTTTTTCATAAAGCGATGCATCAAGTAATAAATATTGAATACATGTTTCTACAAATAATTTTTGATTTCTTCTTGTTGCATTGCGAACAGCATTCAACGCACCTTCACAAGTAAGGTGAACAATGTAGCCGGGACAGCCTGTATAATTAATCATATCAACGAAACGCTCTGAGGCTTCTGCTTCTGTAACTTCCGGCTGAGAGAGATAATGATATAACGGAGAAAGATTTCCTTCTTCACGATTTTTTTGAATAAGGTAATCAATCATATCACCATTGGTTGCATGAACGGTTACCATACCACCCTGCTTTTTTACTTCTTCCATCAGCCCAATCATCTGGCGGTCATCAATCATTAATGCACCCTTATAAGCCATAAATGTTTTGAAAGATGTGATACCTTCTTCTTCTATAAATTGTTTTATTTCCTTTTTTGTTTCTTCATTAAAATCTGTAACAGCTATATGAAAACTATAATCTCCAACCGCCGTTCCGTTAGCTCTCGAGTTCCATTCATTCAACGCTTCATGTAATGAATGCCCCTGCTTTTGCAAAACAAAATCTATAACCGTTGTTGTACCACCAAACAATGCAGCCCTTGTTCCTGTCTCATGTGTATCACTGGAAAACGTTCCCATAAAAGGCATTTCCAAATGTACATGCGGATCAACACCACCGGGGAAAACCAACATGCCCGATGCATCAATTTCTTCATCGGCTTTTACATTGATCTTTTTACCGATGGCAGAAATAGTTTCATTCTCAATAAAAATGTCCGCAACATAATCATCAGCTGCTGTGATAACTCTTCCATTTTTTATTAATATCGACATGAATACTTTTTTGATTAACTCAATCTAAGAAAATTGCACCGAAAATTCAATAACTTTTGGAAAGTTCAGTAAGTATTTTATAGAAATTTTAAACCTCTTTAAAACTTTCCGAAAGTTCTTTGAGCGCCGAAATATTTAAGTAAGCAAACTTTTGGAAAGTTCAGCAAGTATTTTATAATAATTAGAAATCTCCCTAAAACTTTCCAAAAGTTTTCAAGGATGAAATATCTCTACCGGGCAATTTTATACTTCCTCATCATCATATAATAAACAATACCGGCAACGAAAAAACCTACAAACCAGGCATAATTGTAAACGTGCGAAACCCATGATGGCACTGCATCTAAAGGTATAACTTTAATTGTTGTGAGAAAGCCCGGAACGTTTGGAAGTATGCCGGCCAGCAACCCGGTTACCGCAGCGCTGTTAAAGCCATTTGAAAATGTATACAACCCGTTGTGCTTATATAATTGTTCCGTATCAAGATGTTGCTTTCTTATAAAATAATAATCTGCGATCATAATACCACCCACCGGGCCAAGCAAACTTGAATAACCCACGAGCCATGTAAAAATATACCCTGAAGGATCAGCGATAAGTTTCCATGGAAAAATTAAAATGCCAATGACACCCGTGATATAACCACCCGTCCTGAAATTAATTTTTGAAGGCGAAAGGTTTGCAAAATCATTTGCCGGGCTCACAATATTCGCCGCGATGTTAGTTGCCAACGTTGAAATAGCAACCGCGATCATCGCAATGCTTATAATAAATTTACTGCTGAATTTTCCGGCAAGTACTAACGGATCCCAAATAGTTTCACCATACAAAATAACAGTAGCTGACGTAACAACAACTCCGATGAAAGAAAACAATGTCATGGAAGTTGGTAAGCCAATGGCCTGTCCTTTTATTTGCGCCTGCTGGCTTTTAGCATAGCGTGTAAAGTCAGGAATATTTAGTGAGAGTGTAGCCCAATAACCAACCATGCCGGTCAATGCAGGAAAAAAGAAATCCCAGAATTGTGCATTGGTCTTGAACTTAGAAGGCTCTTTCAAAATGGGGCCGAGGCCATGCACCGCGTGGATCGCCCACGCTGAAAGCGCTAAGGCGGCAACCGGCAAAAAGAATGCTTTGAACACTAATAATTTTCTAATGCTTTCTACACCGAGGTAAACCACATACATATTTATTAGCCAGAAAATTAAAAAGGTAATGGCCGGCCCGGTCTGTAAACCAAATGAAGGCGGAAAGATTTGCGGCAATGTTTCAATTGCGGGTAGCCATAACCGTAACATCTGGTACAATGCAAAACCGCCTATCCATGTTTGAATACCAAACCAGCCGCAAGCAACGATAGCACGGAGCATCGCGGCGATATTTGCGCCTCTTACACCAAAGCTTGCTCTTGCAAACACAGGAAAAGGAATTCCGTATTTGGTTCCGGCATGTCCGTTTAAAATCATGGGAATTAATACGATTGCATTACCTAAAAAAATAGTGAGGATGGCCTGCCACCAATTCATACCGCCGCCAATTAAAGAACTTGCCAGCATGTACGTTGGTATACATAAGCTCATACTTATCCAGAGCGCTGCATAGTTCCATGTACCCCAGGTTCGTTTGCTTTGTGGAACCGGGGCGAGGTCTTCGCTGTAAAGAGAAGATGATTCTATATTGCTATTTATATTATTCAAACTAAAATAATTTTCAGGAATGGAAAATATGGAAATAATATCCACAGGCAAGATAAGCATGTGATTAACTTTTGGAAAGTTTAGTACAAACTTTTTATAAAATAGAATCTGGAAAACTTTCCAAAAGTTCAGTCACTCAACTAAAATAATTTTCTGGAATTAGAAAGCATGAAACAATATTTCTCTGGCAAGACGAGCCTGAAATTAACTTTTGGAAAGTTTAGTACACATTTTTATAAAATAGACTCTGAAAAACTTTCCAAAAGTTCTGGCATTGGTAATTGAGCATCTATTATAAACTTCATGATGCAAAGCGGTATACCTTTATTTGAATTACTTTAGCCGCATTTCCAGCAAGCATAAAAATCTTCCTTTTCAAGATCAGAATAATCATTCAAGAGTTCTTCCATTGTGATAACTTTTGGAAAGTTTAATACACAATATTTATAAAATAGAATCTGAAAAACTTTCCAAAAGTTCTGTGAACTAATAAAGTTTCAACTGGATAACGCAAGCCTCTCACAACCGGCATTCCATGGCAGATTTCAGGATCCATTGTAATTCCTCACAAGAGTTGATTGCTCATAATTTTAAATTAAAAAGAAAGATTATAATGGCAAAACAACATTTTCATCTGCAATAGAAATCGCCTCTGAAATTATTGCAAGTCCTTCATCTATTTGTTCTTTGGTCACGATCAATGGAGGTGCAATAAATATGAAGTTCCATCTTACAAAAGTGTACATGCCCAGCTCTTTAATTTTTGCTGCAACCTTATTCATAATTTCCATTTCGGCGGGCTTCGCATTGAAGGGCGCCATAGGCTCTTTAGTGCTCATGTTTTTTACTAATTCAATGCAACCCAGCAGGCCTGTATTTCGCCAGTTGCCTATACTTGGATGTTTCATTTTCATCTCCTCTACTTTTACATCAAGGTAGTGCCCCATGGCCACAGCATTCTCTATAAGATTATCTTCTTCATAAATTTTTAAAACTTCCAAAGCTGCTGCACAGCTTACCGGATGCGCCGAATAAGTAAGCCCAAGCGGCAGATAAATGTCATCATATTTTGCCGCGATTTTATCAGTCACCATCAGGCAACCAAGAGGCAGGTAACCACACGTTAATCCCTTTGCCATAGCAATCATATCAGGAATAATATCGTGATTTTCAAAACCAAACCATTTGCCGGTGCGGCCAAACCCACTCATAACTTCATCCATAATTAAGAGTATTCCATTCGCATCGCAGAGCTGCCTTAATTTCTTCAAATAACCTACAGGATATTTCATGCAACCTGATGAACCAGATTCACCTTCCAGCAAAATCGCGGCAATAGTAGCAGGGCCTTCGTATGCAATTATTCTTTCCAATTGCGCTACGCTTTCTTTTAATAAATTCTCCTCACCATATTCCCAACGGTATAAATAAGGCAGATCAAAATGAATAAAATTTGCCGGCTGTTGTGAATCTACAGGAAGCTTGCGTGGATCGCCGCTTGCGGCCATGGCAGCGTTAGTGGAGCCGTGGTACGATTTATAACGGGCTAATATTTTATGACGGCCGGTATACAATCTTGCCAGTTTAATTCCATTTTCAATAGAGTCTGCGCCGCTTAAAGTAAAGAATGCTTTATTTAAATCCCCGGGACAGATTTCCGCCAGCTTCTTTCCAAGTTCGCCGCGGGCTTTGGTAACACATGATGGCGTAACATAACTTATCTCCTGCATTTGCCTTGTAACGGCCCCGGTTACCCGCTGATCTCCATGGCCAATATTTACATTCATCAACCCCGAAGAAAAATCAATGTATTTCTTTCCATCATAATCATACAGGTAAACACCTTCGCCATATTTTACAGCTATTGGGTTGGTCCCTTTTTGTTTGCTCCAGGAAAACAAGGTGTAGTCCTGGTTGTTTTGAATGATTTCTTCGGTTTCAGTTTTTGGCGGTAATATTTTTTCTAGTATGCTCATTGTTTATTTGGTTTTACATGAATCAGTTGGTAAGTCGTTTTGTTATAATAATGATTTCAAGTTATCAAATTTTATCTGGTTATAAAAAAACCGGCTTCGATTATAGAAGCAAGCTACAAATCTCAACAACAAAATTTCGATTTTCATTTGGTATTTTACACAAAATAAAAATGCCTAATAGCTATTTTCAGTTCAAGCAATTCAGGATTAACCAGGATAAATGCAGTATGAAAGTTTGCACGGATTCCTGTGTGTTTGGGGCGTGGGCGGCCGAAAAAGCAGCAAGCAGGTCACCAAAAAAAATTCTTGATATAGGAACCGGGACAGGCCTGTTAAGCCTAATGGTAGCGCAAAAAAAATCTGTCACAATTGATGCAATAGACATTGATGAAAATGCTGCGGCTCAAGCAAATGAAAATTTTGAAGCAAGTCCATGGAATAAAAAACTGAAGGCTTTTTGCGAAAATATTCTTACCTGGAAGAATGATTCGAAGTATGATTGCATCATATCAAACCCGCCCTTTTTTGAAAGTGATCTTTTACCTGAACAAGAAGGAAAGAAAAACTCCAAACACGCTAATAGTCTTACTCTTTATGACCTGGTTGGCGTAGTTGATGCCCTGCTGGAAGATGACGGTTTTCTTTGTGTATTGCTTCCTTATTCCAGAACTGAATATTTCCGGGAAGAAGCAAGGAAGCATTCATTATTTGTAAATGAAAAATTAGATATAAAGCAATCAAAAAAGCATAGCTATTTCAGGACAGCACTATTATTGACGAGAGAGCAAAATCCTGTCAGGCAAAATGAACTTGCCATAAAGAATGATATGAATGAATACACACCTGGGTTTGTTACTTTATTGAAAGATTATTACCTCTACCTGTAGCTCTCAAAATTTTGACGCTTTAAACTACACGTCCGCAAATTCTTTCATGTACGCGTAATCGTTAGTAAGAGAACCTTCCTTCACAATTGTAGCATGTTTAAGCACCGGAGATCCTCCACTTACAAGGTCCTTGAGTATATATTTAATAAGCTGCTCACCAAAATACCTGCTGGCATCGCGGGGCAATTCGTTAGGCAAATTGCCTACCGCCATCACATCTACAGAACCTGGAATGTATGGCTCCGTTACAGCGCCCGTCATTTTATTTATGCCATAAACAGGATTTTCAATTGCAGCATCTCCAATATTGCAGGGCACTGATCCATTATGATCATCAGAAATATCTGCGATAGTATTGATCCTGAAATTCTCCTGCTTCATATCTTTCATTTCAAAAAGCCGTGGAATTTTTTCTTCCCAGTAAACCCCGTTCATTAAAATATCAGTTTCGCTAATATATTTATTGAAGATGCAATCAAAGTTTTCAGGATGTTCATGAAATTCCAATCGGCTATACTTGCCCGTTAGTTTGTGTTTATACAAATCAATACCTTTCAGATGAACGTATACCGGGTAAGAAAATTTTTCCGTTAAATACTCATCCGGCTCTGCTTCATGAATTTCCATAAGATTCATTATTTCCAATATGCCGTGCGCCACTCTGCCGCTCCCCGTAACAGCAATCTTAACTATAGGCAGCTTCAATCCAAAGTAAGTGTGAATTAATTGCTGAAAATTTTTTTGCTTGTATACTCTCGATAAAGAAAAATTTCCTGTCCGGTTCCCGTAGGCCATCATCCCGTTGTGAGCGCCTACTGCTCCGGCAAAAAAACCAAAACCAATAATACGTGTGCCATCTTCATGCTCCAGGCATTCATAATCTATCAGCGTTATTTTGTTGCTGATAATGCTTTGCAAAAGCTTTTGGTTGTATGCCTGCAATTTTTTTGTGTGAGAAAAAAAGAAATACGTTTTGCCGGGAATAAGCATCTTTATTGGCACTTCTTTTATTCCCATCAGCACATCGCAATCGCTAATGTCTTCTCTTACTTCAATACCTGCATTTGCATATTCCTTATCCTTGTAACATCTCGGTTCCGACTGTTGAGCGACTATGTTAATATCCATGTTTTTCTGCACCCATTTACATTGCGCAGGTGTAAGCGCCACACGGTTATCAGCAGGTATTTTTCCTTCTCTTATCAATCCTATCTTTATCATGCAATTAATATTGATTGCGGCAATTTACATTTTCCCATTAACATTCACCTGAACAGGTACATTTCAAAATGTCGCTCTGGTTTAAAGGTTGTCAACCTTCCAGATAGAGTTTTTAAATCTAAATTAACTTGTTGAAAGGTTGACAACCTTGCGACATTTTTAAAATGCACCCACCTGAAACCTGAATGACAGCACTTTTATTCTACATCATTTGCAATAACTTTGGCTATGAATTATTTTGAATTATTTGAAATTCCTGTAAGCCTTATTGCAGATCAAAAAAATCTGTCATCAAAATATTTTGCTTTGCAAAAAAAATATCATCCTGACTTCTTTGCTAATGCCGGTGATGACGAGAAGGAAAAAATGCTGGAGAAATCTTCGATGATCAACAAAGCCTTTAAAGTTTTAAAAGATCCTGATGCCACTATAAAATATGTGCTTGAAATAAAAGGCTTGCTGCAGGAAGAAGAAAAATATGAATTGCCCCCTGATTTTTTAATGGAGATGATGGAGCTGAATGAGGGCCTTATGGATGAAGATGTTTTAAATATAGAAGAAACAGAAACAAAAATTTTCCAGTTTCAAAAAACACTTTACGATGAGGTTCAAAATATAGTTGAAGACTACAGTGAAGACCGCACAACTGAAGCACAGTTACTTCAGGTAAAAGATTATTATTATAAGAAAAAATACCTGAAGCGTATTTTGGAGAGATTAGACGGAATGCGTAATATTGCGCCCTCCCGATAAATATCGGTACGCCCGGATGGCGGAATTGGTAGACGCATCAGACTCAAAATCTGACGTTCGCAAGGATGTGCAGGTTCGATTCCTGTTCCGGGCACATTTAATCTACTGAAAGCCTTGATCCGAAAGCGTTTCAAGGCTTTTTAATTTTTCCTACTTACACTTTTACTGACATTTTTGTATTAACGGTTTCTTATTGATTCTTACAATTACCACTAGCTATTGACTGTTATTAATGCGTCATTCTATAATTTAGCGTAACCATTATTTCTCACAAGGCAAGATTTGAAGTACACGGAAGTTGCACCAATTATATCCGCCTGTGTTCCTTGTTTATATTAATTACTTTTTCGGCCAGCACAATCAGTTGCGCACCTTTGGCAGCAAGCATTGATATTTGGTTGATGTACGCGGCTGTTATCTCTTTTCTTTTTCGAAATCGGGATGGCGGGGTGTATTATGCAAACTTTCGTTGAGCACAACAAGACCTGCTGTAATAGTATTTTTTTCAGTACTTTGGTTAAGCCTGACAGCACTAAAGACAAATACAGCAACAACGATTGTTATAATAACCAATATGATATATTGCAGCTTGTTTTTCTATTCCTGTAATATTAACGGCTGTGGCAGAAGGTATAAAAGTTATGAAGAAAGTAATGCCTATCCATAAATTTTTCTGAATATCTAAGTCAGAGGTTATAATACGATTATACTTATCTCATCAATCTTTTTTCAGAAGTTCAGGGAACAACGATTGAATATTTTATAATTGCTCACAAAATTGAGCGGGTAAAGGAATTACTGGTGTTTGATGAATTAAACCTTACGGAAATTGCTTACCAGATGCATTACAGCAGCGTTGCTCATCTTTCTGCCCAATTTAAAAGGTGACAGGGCTCATTCCTACTCATTTCAAACAAATTAAAATAAAAAGGCTTTCCATGCTTGACGTGGTGTGAATAATATAATCTTTCAATAGATTTATATAACATTCACCATCAGAATACTCATCATCTTTACCAGATGAAAAATGCAGGCAACATAAAAACTAAAAGTGCTGTAGAAACAGACAATTCAGAAATTGAAAAAGCAAAATCACATATAATCGTAGAGATCATTGAATACATACCAAATTCGGTGGTGAGTAAAACAATCATTAAGAAATTAACCCGCAATATTAGTGTTATGTCATTTGATACAGGTGAAGGGTTATCAGAAAAGATATCACCTTTCGACACTTTTGTACAGATCATAGAAGGAAAAGCAACTTTTGTAATTAATAAAGTCACCAACTTACTTCACACCGGCCAGGGAATTATAATACCTGCACATTCATCTAAATTAATAATGCCAAACGGAAAATTTAAAATAATTTCAACAGTTATTAAAAGTGGATACGATTAAAAGTAATTTTGAAATTTGTCTTAGCTAACGGCTACGTATAATCGCTTTTGATATATGCTTTTGCTAAGCCCTAAATATACAACTACAGCGCACTTTCTAAAGGGGTGATCTACTATCCAACTTGCCAATAAAGTAATATCTCAATTTATACAAATGTGTGAATGATATAACAAATTAAAGTAACTGTGTAACAACCTCTAAATTAAAGCAGCCAACTTTGTGAGACGTTCTAAATTTACTTCATGCATACAATAAATATTAAGTAATTGGGAATTTAAACTTTTTATTTAGAGAGTCAGCCGATAATAAGGGAAATTTAAAAGTAATCAAATCACCGTTGCTTTCCACAAGGACTACCGGGAGGCCGGAATGTTTCCTGCGATTTTCAGCATGAAACATATTCACAAAACCCGGAAATTGATTCAAAGAAACCCGTCTTCTCCAACAGGAGATTGAATTGCATGGCATAGCACTTATTAAAGATATGGAGGAACGGGTTATTTTTTATTTATTCAAAAAAACAATGATCCAAATCATATTTTGAAATGACTAAGCTCAATCGAACTCATTTACTTTATTCTGAACCTTTGAAGATTAAATAATTCAAACTGATTTCACAAATCAGGTACTTACGAAAAAGAAATATGCAGATGGATGATGATTCAGAAAAAACTGGCAAACAGATTCAATACGGGAAAATAATTTCTGTGCGCGGCAGTGTGGTAGATGTATGGTTCGAAAATAATTTGCCACCTATTTACACCTTACTTCACACTGGAAAAGATAAACAAATAGCCATAGAAGTATTAACGCAGCTTGATATTTAGTGATTGATGTAATTGATCTCCTTCCGCATTTAGGCAGCAAAGGCGCCTACCTCAAGCAGCAATTAAAGGATAAGCTTATTGAGGATAAGCGTTATGTAAATGAACATGGAAAGGACTTACCGGAAATTTTGAATTGGAAAGTAACATCAGTTTCAAAAAATAACAACTAAAAAATCTTAGCTATGAAAAAAATCTTAATTATTATAAACGAGAGTCATGTTCCGCATCATGCAATTAAAAGAGCTATTGATATAGCTAAAGAAAGTAACTCGACATTGGAAGCTTTGTTTATAGATGACATAAATGGTTTAAACTTCGGTTATCCTTTTCCCAATGATTTGTATTTAACGGGAACACAGGCTTCACAGAAAAGCAGGACAGAAGAAAGCGTGGAGGAACTTACAAATATCGCAAAAGTGTTTAAAGATGAATGTGCTGAATACAGTATAGAATGTAAAATTGAAATTGATAAATCTGTCTCAATAAAACATTTGATCAATCTAAGTTGCTTTGCTGATTTAATTATTGCCGATTCAAAATCTGAATCAGATGATTACAGTTTTAAAGATATACTGGCAGATGCACATTGTCCGCTATTGCTCACTTCAAAAAATGCAGAATCAATAGAAAAAATATTCTTTGCTTATGATGGCAGCGCTTCCAACATGTACGCTATAAAAATGTTCAGCTATATTTTTCCTGAATACAAAAATTTACCTGTACAATTCTTTCAAATCACTTCTGCTGATGTTGTTGAAATCCGGCATTTGGAAGAAATAAAAAGCTGGACTTCAAAACACTTCACCGATATAAATTTTAAGCTCGTTACAGGCAGTATAAGAAAGGAATTAGTGGACTATGTAAAACAGGATTCAGAAAAAGCCATCGTTATTATGGGAGCTTACAGCCGTTCCGCCATGTCTCAGTTATTTTTAAAAAGCATGGCTGAATCAGTTATAAACGAAACAGATGCTACGCTGTTTATTGCCCACCAATAATCTGACATTCAGATTTTGGTAATGCAGTCATTTGTTTCTTTTCAACTTCTAATCACAATCATTCTAACAGCAATTGAGATATTAATTATAGTTTATGAAAAGAAGAAAATTTTAGGCGTGGCGGGTGGAACAATTGTTTTTGGCGGATTATCCTATTACCTATTGAGTGATAAAAATAATTTTAAAAGAGGAGATATTAACCCGGAAGTAAAAACCGGCATTCCACTGAAGCCTGATGAAAGAGAAATTCTGCTGCTGGCATCTCTTGCACCGAGTGGCCACAATGCCCAGCCATGGCGGATAAAATATATAGAACCATTTCATTGGATAATTGAAAATGATAAAAGCCGGTGGCTATCAGCTGT
>JALYYM010000395.1 GCA_030946565.1 Bacteroidota bacterium
CCCATCTGCGAAGCACACACAAAGTAAAAGGCTATACCATTCATGCTTCTGATGGAGAAATTGGAGATGTGGAAGATTTTATTATTGACGACAGCACCTGGAAATTGGACTTCCTGGTGGTGGATACCGGGCATTGGTTTCCCGGGAAAAATGTGCTCATTTCACCAAAATTGATAAAGGAAATAGATTGGGATACTTCTACTGTTGTTGTAAACGCTACAGAAGAAGAGATAAAAAACAGCCCTGAATATGCTTATGGTGAAGTAGTAAGTGAAACCTACAAGAAGGTTCTGGATAACTATTATGCAGGATTGTATTTTCCATAAGACAACACAAATAAATCCACTTTTTATTTAAAAAAAAATGAATACAGAAACAAAAACTATTCAGGAACTGGCAATTGACACAGTGCGGATATTAGCTGCCGATGCTGTTCAAAAAGCAAACTCCGGGCATCCGGGAGCGCCGATGGGGCTTGCATCCGTAGGTCATATTTTATGGTCGGAATCCATGAACTATAATCCGCATAATCCTGAATGGGTTAACCGTGACCGGTTTATTTTGTCTAACGGGCATGCCTGTATGTTACAATACAGTTATCTCTACCTAACCGGTTATGATATCACGTTGAATGATATTAAAAAATTCCGGCAATTGCACAGCAAAACGGCAGGACACCCTGAATATGGATTGTTAGCAGGCATTGAAGTAACTACGGGGCCATTAGGGCAAGGTTTTGCCAATGGAGTGGGATTTGCTATTGCGCAAAAATATATGGCCGCCCGTTACAATAAGCCTGGCTTCGATATTTTCAATTATAAAATTTATGCTATCTGCAGCGATGGCGATTTGATGGAAGGTGTATCTGCTGAAGCCGCATCTTTGGCCGGGCACCTTCAGTTAGGCAATATGATTTATTTGTATGACGATAACCATATTACCATTGAAGGAAATACCAACCTGGCTTTTGATGAAGATGTGGCACAGCGCTTTGAAGCGTATGGCTGGCATGTTCAGGTGCTTGCCGATGGCAATGATTTAGATGCGTTGTCTGCGGCTATAAAAAATGCCCAAAAAGAAATCAACCGCCCTTCCCTGATAAAAGTTCGTACACATATCGGCTATGGCAGCCCAAATAAAGCAGATACCGCCAGCGCACATGGTTCCCCGTTAGGTGAAGATGAAGTGAAATTGGTGAAGAAACATTTTGGTTTTGACCCCGATAAAAATTTTGAGGTACCCGCTGAAGTGTTGAATTATTATCGTGAAGCCGGAAAGAAGGGGATAAAAAAAGAACAGGAGTGGAATGAATTGTACAGGAACTATAAAGAAAAATATACAGAGCTGGCGAATGAATATGAATTATTAAGCAGCGGTAAGTTGCCCGAAGGGTGGAAGGAGAAGTTACCGGTTTTTAAAGCCGGAGATAAGGAAATGGCAACCCGGAAAGCTTCGGGAAAAGTACTGAATGCAATTGCTGATTATTTACCCAACCTCATTGGTGGTTCGGCGGATCTGGCTCCATCCACAGACACGGACCTGGAGAAATACAGATCATTTTCTGCTGAGGATCGTGATGGGCGCAACTTCCATTTCGGTATCAGGGAACATGCCATGGGCGCTATCTTAAATGGATTAGTGCTTAGCAAATTTATTATTCCTTATGGCGCTACCTTCCTGATTTTTTCAGATTACATGCGGCCACCCATACGGCTGGCGGCCATTATGAAAATTCGCCCAATATTTATTTATACTCATGATAGTATCGGATTGGGTGAAGATGGAACCACCCATCAACCGGTAGAGCAATTGATTGGATTAAGATCGGTTCCTAACATGACGGTAATCCGGCCGGCAGACGCTAATGAAACAGTACAAGCATGGCGTGTAGCGATTGAACATACCGGCGGCCCGGTAGCAATTATATTAACAAGACAGGGACTTCCGGTAATCGACCAGGAGAAATACACAAAGGCTGATGCATTGGAAAAGGGAGCCTACATTCTATCCGAATCAGCAACAAACCCACAAATTATTTTGATTGCCACCGGCTCAGAAGTTCAGTTAATAATTGCCGCCC
>JALYYM010000462.1 GCA_030946565.1 Bacteroidota bacterium
TTTAGGCTTCCATCATACATATTTAAAGGAACACCAAAACCATAATAACCACTATCCCAAAACCCCGCGCCCCAGTAACTTGTCCAGGGATAATAATCATACATTTCAATTTCATGCTGGCGGGAGACGGGTTGTTCCGTGTCAATATCCGGACTGTTCTTTATTTGTTCTTTTGTAAGATTAACCGGAAAAATTTCATGCTCCCAGTCAGGTTTTAATAATGCTTCAGGCGCTATAAGCACTTTGCGGTGATTCAGCCAGCTACCTGTTTCTACAATTAAATAACGAATGGTCAAGGTATGATCGTCGAAGTAAAACTCTTTTACTTTTCCGATCTCTCCGTCGGTTGCACCCATGGTGAAACCGGTTAAACTTTTAATGTTGCGGTGCATATCTTTTCTTTTAAAATTATTTTAATAGTTCTGTTTTTTTTAATACCTCCCGGATTAGAATGGATCCGCGAGCTCACTAACCCGTATCAATTTTTTATTTACAAGTTCTTCAATAAAGGAAACAGCTTGTATTGCATCTTCATTTATTTATAACCCGCATGTTTTCTATGTTGAATTTTTCATAGGATAAAGCCGCGGCAAACCTGTAAATATGCCGGAAAAAGTCTGCCGCTTCCATCATCACCTTGAACTTTTTAACCGGCAATTTATTTTTGGGTTTAGCTTTCGAAGCCTTTTTTATTTTATCCAAAGCGTACAAGGTGAGCGTAAAGCTTCCTCCTTCAAGCGATATCTTAAGAGTTACCGGCTCAAAGCGTTCGGGATTGTAATTGTCAAATGCAAGTGCAAGTGAATTAAAACCTCCTTCCGCAAAATCAAGAGCAGCATAACCTGTTAAATCATGTTCATGGGTCTCAAATGGTTGATCTTTTGTTAGCATAAACCCTGTTTTTGTTTTAAAATATATACTTATCAAACGTGCCATACTTTTCCCGTATCCTTCCTTTGGGAAAACTTAATGCTATCAGGGCTACGCCGGATATAATGGCAAACCATAATGCATTAGCCGGTACAGCATTTATGATAAGTACTGCAACAATAAGCCACAATGAAAACAGGATATTAATAAACCGTACAGCCCTGCCTACTTCAGCCATCGCCATTACCGAAAAAGTAACTACCAGTGCGCCGAGTGTTGTAAAGTTGTTAGCGGCAGAACCTGTTATGCCAAAGTTGCCTGGATAATACATCCACCCTAAACCGATGGCTACACATAACACCAGGTTCCAGGGCAGGTTCATTCCCCATCGCATGGCTGGCACTGTTTTAATAATTGATTCCGTAAAGCGGGGCGTTCGGGTATCTTCGCTACCACCTTCAATAGTCTCACCCATCCAGAAGGTGCGCCAGAAAGGCTTGCCACCTTTTACCCTTTTGTACAAAAACTGTATCGTAGCCACCACTTCATCAAGCGTAAGGGGAATCATCAGTATCATGGCAACAGCGGTAAGCAAACAAATGGAACACCAGAAGCCCACAGACACGGGCTGCAAAATGATGAGAACTATACTAACGACACCCAGCGGTATTACCAATATCCCAAAAAAGGCTACCATCCAGGGCATAGTACGCCAGCGGTTTGACATACCCATATAACCCATAAGTGCTTCAATGGTATATGAAAAATTACCTAAGCCACCATCAGAAATTGGAAACGATTTAGAGACGGCAGAAGTCAAAACTTTTTCTGTTCCGTTGCCAAAAAATGGATCCCAAACATGAGTGATATAACCTAATTGATATGCCGCTAAATAACGGGAACCAAAAAACCCTACCCAGGCCAAAATAATTATGGGTGTTCTTTGCAGCCAGGTAGATGGATTATAACTCCAGCCCGGTGATGTTTCCGGACCTGGCGGCATAGTCATCATCATCTTCATCATACCCGGCATTTCGGGAATAAGTATGGAAAGTGCAATTGCAAGAATTCCTACCAGGGTATCAGTAATAAAAGCTGTTGCATCAGGTGCCCAGAAGGCAAGCGGGGCAAACAATAGCCATAGTCC
>JALYYM010000484.1 GCA_030946565.1 Bacteroidota bacterium
GCATTAACGCCAACCAATAACCCTCTCGACCAGGGAGGATGGAACGGAAATTATTATGGAAATGATTGGAGCGGCATTCGCAAATGCAATATATTCCTGGCAAACATTGATGGTGCCAATGTAAATAATGCGTCGGATAAGGCACGGTGGAAAGCGGAAGCCAAAGTATTAAGAGCCTTTTATTATTGGGACTTAATTCAGAGATATGGAGGCATGCCAATAGAAGCGGCAGCGTTTCCGTTAGCATTTGATTATTCAACTCTCAAAAGAGCTTCGTTTGATTCTTGCGTGCAATTTATTGTAAAGGATTGTGATGAGGCCGTAGCTGAACCAAATTTACCCTATCGCATTACCACGGGTGAGGCAGACAGATCCCGCTTTACAAAAGCTGTTGCTTATGCAATAAAATCAGAAGCTTTACTTTTTAATGCCAGTCCTTTGTGGAATACTTCAGGTGATAAAAGCAAATGGCAAACAGCAGTGACAGCAGCGCAGGAAGCAATCACCGACCTTACTACTCATGGAAATTATGGCCTTGTGGCCGACTATGGAAATTACTTTATAACTACTCCTGATCTTGGTCAGAATCCCGTAGATAAAGAAACGATTCTCGAAATGAAAAACAACGGAAATATTTCTCAATGGCAGTTTTTAAATGGTTGCCCTTCTGTGCGTGCTTATAAGGCAGGCGATTCACCATCCCAGGAACTGGTAGATTCTTATGAAATGGCAGACGGTACGGTACCCATTACCGGATATAGCGATGCTGACCATTTGCAGCCGGTTATTAATCCGGCTTCCGGTTATGACGATCAGCATCCTTATGTTAATCGTGATCCCCGCTTTTATGCTACAGTCTTTTATAATGGAGGATTCTATGGCAATATAAATGGCGGCCCCTATTATCTTCAGTCTTATGTAGGCGGTGCAGATGGCCTGTTGAGTAGCGACAGGCATTTCACTCATAACGGATATTATCTTCACAAGTTTGTGAACGGAAATCTGACAGATGGCCAGTCAAGTGGCGCCAAATTCAGGAAATGGAGAATGGCTGAATTGTATCTTAACCTGGCAGAAGCAGAAAATGAAGCGAACGGCCCTACCGGTGTAGCATACAGTGCGGTTAATACCATCAGGGCAAGGGCGAGTGTAAATATGCCGGCATTAGAAGGATTAACACAGAATCAGCTTCGGGAGCGTATTCGTAATGAACGCCGGGTGGAGTTTTCTTTTGAAGAGCTTCGCTTTTGGGATGTGCGCCGCTGGAAAATACTCGATCAGACAGATCAATTAACTACAGGAATGAAATGGGCAAAAACAGGTAACGTTTTAACCAATACACGGATTGTCGTGGATAGGCGCAAATCTTATGCAACTAAATTTTTGATCTGGCCAATACCTTTAAATGAAATTTCAATACTGCCGGAGTTCGTGCAAAATCCAGGCTGGTAATAAACCTTATGAATTAAATAGAATAGTCGCAAAGATACTATAGCTGTAGCTGTATCGCTTAGTTCCGTAGGAACTTTTCGTGGGTAGAATATTCCCAAATAAAGTACGAAACGTTCCGAAGGAACGTATGGTGCTATTATCATAAAATTGGCTACCCACGAAATGTGCCTACAGCACAAAAGAATTGCGACGTTGAATAGCTGGTCATCATCATCGCTGCCAAAGGTTTGAGAACAAAATACCTAATTCTATAAACCTTTTATGATAAAATTGATAGCAGCATTTCTACGTTGGAATAAAATTTATATTTCTGAATATTTCTGAATAGCTGCTATTTTTTTTGCGTCAATAAATTGATACCTGAGCTTACAGGGATTACTTTTGGATTACCATCACTGTTTATAAAACGGCCCTCATGAACTATGTCAAGTCCGGATCAAGCTTGCCTTTTTCAGTCGAATAAAATGGAAGATAAAATTCTAAAAGCATAACAATAAATATTGGGAAAAATCAATTCTTCTTATTCACGATCGGACTTTTTGAACAAGGAATTCCGGCACACCTGCAAGGGTTGCAATTTCCAACATGGTAAACTTTCGGGAGCTGA
>JALYYM010000512.1 GCA_030946565.1 Bacteroidota bacterium
GATGCGTTGCAAAGCCTTCATTGAGCCATATATCACGCCAGCTTCCGCAGGTGATCTTATCACCAAACCATTGATGCCCGAGTTCATGTGCCATAAGGATTTCATCGGGCGTAACAATGAAGGTGGATGTTTGATGCTCCTGGCCACCACCAAAGCCAAATTGAACGTGGCCGTATTTTTCTTTTATAAAAGGATAATCTCCAAATAGGTGGCTGTAGTATTGCATAGCTTCCAAAACAAGCGGCGTATTTGCTTGAAAAAGAAAAAGGTTTTCAGGGTAGCAAAATGTTTGCATAGGAAGATCAGTATTACCAATAACTACACTGCTATTAAATTCTGCGTAGTTAGTAACGGCCATGCATACCAGATAAGTTGCGATGGGATACCTGTGTTTCCAATGGGTAGTTTTATTAGCGCCATTTATTGTTATACTTTGTCTTAATCCGTTAGAGGCCGCTGTATATTCAGAAGGATTTGTAATAAAAACGTCTATAGAATCTGTCTTGTCATCAAGCCCGTTTTTGCAAGGCCACCAATCGCGGCTGCCATACGGCTCACTCAATGTCCATATAACGGGCACGCCTGCATGTGTTGTTACTACGAACGAGCCAAAGCCGGTATTTGGAGGAATGCCCTGGTAAAAAACAGATACCGAATCGAGCAAGCCCGCATTCTTAAGCGAACCAAAATTTATGGTTAACGTATTATTTGCGTGATTGAATGAAAGCAAGTTATTTCTTTGCTTTATGCTATCTACAATAAGATCATCCATAAGGTCAAAGGAAATATTATCTGTGTTGCTGGTAATTATAAAATAAGACGTGATTTTACCTGAAATATATCTTGTGGATGGATCAATGGCCCACTCACACCGGTAGTATTTTATATCAAAATTGGTAGATGCAGAAGTAGCATTTGCTAATGAAAGTCTCGAATAAGCATTGCCTTCTGCCAAAGCAATGTTATCAACTGACTTATAATAATCCTTTGACTGTTGTCCATAAGCAATTGAAACGACGCCAAGTATAAAAAATATGAAGGTTTTCATGAGTTATTTCTTTAACGGTGCATTAACCCCAAAGCTTGCTTCTTACATTTTCAGGCACTACTTTTGCACACCATTAGAAAAAAATTAAAGTTCATTCAAATAAGTCAATTTCAAAGCCAATCCAATCTTTTAAAAATCGCAGATCAAATAATATGGTAAGATTACGGGGCTATTGAGTTTTCAAATATAAATCCAACAAAATATTTTTCTTGTTTGCCCAAGGTAAGGGTGAAAAATTTATCATAAAAACCTGTCTAATGGCAGTCATACTTTTAAAGATTTAAGAGCATGATCATATTAAAACAATTTATTACGATGAAAATAGTTCGATCAAAAAGTTTTTTAACCTTACTTATCATCTTATTCATAATCGGTTTTAGCACATCAGCCAAAACGATTTTAATTAATACTTCTTATATTTCTTTACTTCCCGAGCCTGTACCTGAATCTACATTGCCTGGCGAAGTAAACCCGCTTTTTGTAGCTTATCCTGCAAGTTTGCAAGATCACAGGCTGCAAACCAAAGCTTACATTAAGGCTTACAGTGAAAATAAACGTAATTATATCATTCATATTTTCAATAAGGGTAAAAAGTTTTTTCCAAAAGCTATAGCTATACTGGAAAAATATGACGTGCCTGTAGAATTGCAAATGCTTCCTGTGCTTGAATCAGAGTTTAATGCAAATGCTGTGTCTAATGCGGGTGCAGTTGGCTACTGGCAGTTTATGGGTGAATTGGCAAGGGAATACGGCTTGAATACAGGCGGTAAAAGTGACGAAAGAAGAAATTTTACAAAGTCAACGATTGCTGCCGCAAAGTTTTTTCGCGATCAATTGGATTATTTTAACGATGACATCCTTCTTGCAGTTTCAGCCTACAACTGCGGTCCGGGCCGTGTAAGGTCTTCTATGAAAAAAAGTGGAAAATCTGATCCTGATTATTGGGATATAAAAAAATACCTTCCGGCAGAAACAAGAAGATTTGTAATGAATTTTATTTCACTCAATGTAATATCTGCTAATTATGCAAAATTTATAGATAGGAAACTTAATTTCAGCGAGGCGCCTAC
>JALYYM010000621.1 GCA_030946565.1 Bacteroidota bacterium
CTCTGATAGTCTCTGAAATGTTGTAACTGCGCCTGCAAGCATTTTCATTCGCCATCATCTTTTACATATATATCTGTATAAACTGTACCGCCTTCTGCGATTTTTCCATTCTATCTCTCTATAAGGCTTCCGTTTTGCTGCGAACGGCGCTGCACAAGGCGAAAGCACCTATAGGTAAGCACAACAGCTAGACAACCGGGTATTATTTCTTAACACAATCAAGGGTAAAAGGTATACTAACTTAAGAAATTATGTACCTCATATCGTAATCAGAAGAAGCGCAAGTTGTGCTTGTTATAATTCAACGGTGCGAAAATTCGGGTTCGGCCACTTTGGTCCCAAATTATTAGTAAAGACCTGAAGCAATGAAATAAATATTCTTCTATATTTGCTAAAATAATTAGTATTTATGCCAGAAGAAATATCGATAACAAAAATTATAAACCCTGTCGCTTGTGGTTTTCCCTCCCCTGCGATGGATTATATGGAAGAGAGGATCAGTTTGGATAAAGAGTTTATAAAACACCCATTATCAACTATCCTGGCAACTGCTGAAGGCACATCAATGATAAATGCATTTATTCCTGATGGCGGAAAGCTTCTTATTGATAAATCTATTACTGCTAAAAGCGGTGATATTGTTGTAGCTATTTTAAATGGTGAGTTTACGGTTAAATTTTTAAAGATAAACCAGTTTAAATGCTGGCTATGTCCGGCTAATCCAAAATATCAGGATATAGAAATAACCGAAGAGATGAATATGCAGATTTACGGAGTGGTAACAACAATATTTATAGATGCAAACGATGTAAGAAGATGTATGCTTTAGTGGATTGTAACAACTTTTATGCGAGCTGCGAAAGGCTTTTTCAACCTCACCTATTAAACAAGCCAGTTGTGGTACTTAGTAATAATGATGGATGCGTGATTGCCCGTAGTGACGAAGCAAAGGCTTTAGGCATCGTGATGGGCACTCCTGCACACATGATAAAAGATGTTTTTAAAAAACATGATATAAAAGTATTTAGCAGCAACTATACTTTGTATGGAGATTTAAGTGATAGGGTTATGAAAACCCTGGCGCCATTTGCTCCCAAAATGGAATTGTATTCTATTGACGAAGCCTTTCTCGATTTTAGCGAGTTAGCCTATGCAAATTTATACGAGCTCGGTATTAAAATAAGGTCAACAGTAATAAAAAACATAGGCATACCCGTTAGTATAGGTATTGCACCGACTAAGACACTGGCAAAAATGGCGAACCGATATGCCAAAAAAAAATATAAAGACGTAGGCGTGTATTTGGCAGGTAACGAGCAACAGGTAAATGAAATGCTTGACAATACCCAGGTAGCAGATATTTTTGGAATAGGAGCCAGCTATAGCAATTTGCTAAATGATAACGGTTTCAAAACGGCGAAAGATGTGACAACTATTCCCCCGGATTGGATGCGAAGCAAAATGAGTGTAGTTGGGCTGCGTTTATGGAACGAGCTAAAAGGTATACCATCTATTGAATGGGAATTTGAACCAAAAGCAAAAAAGAATATTTGCACCAGCCGCTCTTTTGGTAAAATGACAAACGATTATTCGATTGTAAAAGAAGCTATAAGTAATCACGCAGCTACTTGTGCCGTAAAACTGAGAAAACAAAATTGCGTTTGTAAAAAAGTAAATGTATTTATACAAACGAACCCCAACAGGCCAGATTTAAAACAGTACAAACATTCAATTACTTTTCAATGCGAGACTGCGACTAATGTAAGCAATGAAATAATTGCTTATGCTTTAAAAGCGCTCGACATAATGTATTTACACGACGATTATTTTTATTTTAAATGTGGTGTTATGGTATTAGATCTTATTCCCCAATCAGTTGTTCAGATAAGTATGTTTGATGGCCATGATCGTAGCAAAGGCAAAATACTTAATACCATTATGGATGAAATGAATCTCACCATGGGCGAGGGTACGGTACGCATGGCGGTACAGCGTTTTGAGAAAAGATATAAATTAAGGGCACAATATTTAAGCAAAAAATACACAACGAATATAAAAGATATTATAAAAGTAAAATCGTAAAACATGATTAATCCATTCACATTA
>JALYYM010000587.1 GCA_030946565.1 Bacteroidota bacterium
AAAAAAAAGCATCAAGTTTGTTTGGATACTCCTTTCAATTGCTTGAAGATCGTACTACTTACTAACCCGATGCTTTGCGTTCGAAGAGTTTCTGCAAAATTAATCACTTCCGCTCCTCAATTGTATACCAAAGATACATCGGCCCATGGCTGTTTTGCAAGTTTTTTACAGAGTTGTTTTTCACGCGTTTTTCACAACATTATTCACACCATCTGCCTGTAAACACCAATTATTTTTAATAAAAATGTTCATAATTCTTGAATTTATTGTGTTGAAAAAATATTTATTCACAAGGCTGAAATATTTCATTTGGCTGAAGTTCTTTTTTTTTAAAAAATGACCGTCTTAAAAAATTTTTAATCCTCAACTGATAACTCGTTCAACCTTAAAATACTTTTTACAAAATACAAAATAAAAATAACGTGAATACTTGTGTTACCGGAATCCAGGCAGTATATTTCATAAGTAATCTATTCCTTTAATTTTATTTCAACCCAATGGCTAATTCTTTAAAAGGTTTTGGTCTTCGTACACTAAGATTCATTTCGCAATTACTAAAATCGCTATGGCTTTTTTTCCCGGGCATTCTTTTTCTAATTCTATTTGTTTTTTGTTTTTGGCTGCTGGGGCAAGGGAAAGATATTCTTATCGCGTTTACTGAAAACCAGTCGCACACACTATTTCTATCTTTTAACTATACCCGCATTATCTTCTTTATTGCTATCGGATTTTGGGCGTATGTAAGCTGGTATTCTTCAAGAATAATTTCTTACATAAAAAAATCTAAACAAGTAGATAGCATTCGCGAGGTAGCAAAGGTTGACAAAGATGAAGCTGAAAAGATTTATCAAACCGAAAAAACTTCAAATGTATTAAGTGAAAATTTTCTAAATGAATTTCCAAGAATGATTGGAAATGCCTGCTTTCTGATCATTGAATTAGCAACCTTGCAATCCCCGGTGCGCTATCATCCTCTAAGCACTTTAGCTGCAGTTATCATCTTTGTCATTTCGATTATTGGTTTACGTTACCTCAACAAATGGATCACAAACTCGCAGGCAGTAAAGCCTTCTTTCCGGAAATTATTTCGTGCGTTGCTTGTTGTGTTGACAGCATGTATAATTATTGTAAGCCTGCTGCATGGAAAAGCAGATATACTTTTCCTATTTGTTTTACTGCTTTTATTTCATGTTGTTTTTATTTTTTACATCAATCTGCGACGTGTAGTAATGGAGCAGGATGCCGATACCGTAAAGGCAAAATTATCCATTGAGAGACGCCAGGGAAGCAACCGCAGCTTACTTCTCAAAGTAATGGATTATTTCTGTGTGCCAAGAAAAGAGGAGGGCTATTTTAAATGGTTTCTCATCATTGGCCTTTTCGGAATTGCCTTTTATATTTTGGCTATCAACTGGCTTTATTTTGCAAGAGGCATCGGGCCCTTTCCATTTATGATTCTTGCCTTTGGAGTGCTGCTTGCTTTTGGCAATACGGTTACTGCACTCTCCGTACGCTTCAATGTAAATTTCCATTTCCTCTTATTTGTTCTGGCATTGTTTGTTGGCCTTGGCGAAACGCATTATGTAAGAACATTTACGCCAAAGGGAGATGACAATAATTATGCAAACAGACCTGATTTGAAAATGTATTTATCAGCATGGTTGAATGACAGGAATGTGCTGGCAGATACAAGCGCCAAGGGTTATGATATTTATTTTGTTATGGCCAACGGCGGTGCGTCACGTTCGGGCTACTGGACCTCAGCAGTGTTGGGCAAGATTGAAGATTCATCAATAAAATACAATCCGCTTAACAGGTTTTCAGATCATGTATTTTGCTTATCAGGCACGTCCGGCGGGGGTGTTGGCGTAGCAAGCTTTTTCGGTTTACTGAGAAATAAGGATCAAAAAACCCAGCCGGTTTATAGTGAATCTGCAAGGCAATTTTTAAAGCTGGATTACTTTACTTACACGGCTGCAAGGATGCTGGGCCCTGACTTCTTTAATTATATTTTTCATGTTAGCACAAGTAAAGACAGGGCTGCCGCTCTTGAAGAGTCTTTTGAAGAATCATCATTAAACCCTGCAGATAGTTTATATCGCGTTCCTTTCAGTGATACACTTTCTAACTTTCCCGCTATGCAAAACGGAAGGATCTTTCTTCCTATACTTTGCATCAATACCACGCGAATGCAGGATGGCAATCCAGGTGTTGTCACCAATCTCAGGCTTGACTCAAACACATTTAATAATCGTGTAGACGTACTGAAACTGCTGAAGCCGGATGAGGATATTACGCTTACGTCCGGCGCAATTTTAGGAGCAAGGTTTCCTTACCTGAGCCCTGCGGGAAGAATTGCAAAAAATTATTTTGTTGATGGCGGCTATTTTGATAATTCCGGTGCAGGCGTAGTGCAGGAAATGATACGGGGAATTTTAAATATTGCCATGGATGACAGCCTTCATAACGGGAACCTGTACCCGCAAATAAAAAAACTTCATTTCAAAATATTACACATTACCAACAGCCCGGTTAATCTTGATTCATCTAATATAAAAAGTGTAGCGCCTTTTAAAAATGATCTGCTGGCGCCTGTGCTCACCATCGTTGGCGCTTATGATATGCAAACAACAGTGAATGATGGCCGGCTTATCAATTACATAAAAGATATAAATGCTTACTCAGGCAACAAAGCGGATTACATCCAAATTCCGCTATATAAAGATTCAACTGAATGGACAGAAAGCGATCCTCTTTATAAAAGGTTTAAAGGCAAAGAACCGCCGTATGCGATGAACTGGTTTATGTCTGACACTACATTACATCGCATTGATAGGCGGCTCGTGGAAAACCGAAAGCTGGATTCATTGATAAAAAGCATGCATAGATATTGAAAAGTTGCTGTCTTTTCGAAGGAGCATTAAAGTTTTGTGCAACTGCTACGATCCATAAATCTCTGTGTTGTAACGAGCATAGAAAATAATAAATTTCAAAGCTGCAAACAGGTCCGGAGATTTCTCCTAATGTTGAAATGACTACAGCACAAAGTGTTTCATTACATTCCACATTCTTTTACCTAAAACCATTTAATTTTATCCCTTTCACAACAAGTAATTTATTAAAATGAAAGAACGGCTGAAAGAACTCGCAGGAAAACTGGAAGGAGAATTATTTCTTGATGATGAATGGCGAATAGTTTATGCTACAGATGCCTCTGCTTACAGGGAAATTCCTTTGGCAGTGGCAATCCCCAATACAATTGAAGACCTGAAGAAGCTGGTCAATTTTGCACGGACAGAAAAAACGTCTCTTATACCAAGAACAGCCGGAACATCACTTGCCGGGCAGGTAGTTGGTAGCGGAATTGTTGTTGACGTTTCAAAAAATTTCACGCAGATACTTGAACTAAATGAGGAGGAACATTGGGTGCGTGTACAGCCTGGCGTTATACGTGATGAGCTCAATATGTTTCTCAAGCCTTATGGATTTATGTTTGGCCCCGAAACATCAACAGCCAATCGTGCGATGATCGGCGGAATGGTGGGCAATAATTCATGTGGGTCAAACTCTGTTGTGTATGGCAGCACGAGAGATCATGCATTGGAAATAAAAGCCATTCTTGCCGATGGTTCCGAAACCGTTTTTAAAACATTGAATACCGATGAATTTCATGAGAAATGCGAAGGCGATTCTCTGGAAGCTAA
>JALYYM010000649.1 GCA_030946565.1 Bacteroidota bacterium
AGATAAAACGGTTAATGATATTTTCAAAATATTCCTGCTTGCCGCTTCTTACTTCAGGCTCACCGTTTTCTATTGCAAAACCTTCGAGGTCTTCGAGCGATAATTTTCCTTCCTCAAATTCTTTCCCTTTACCACTATCGAAGGATGCGTAACGATCAGTTCTTAATTTTTTGTAATCAGATTTGCTCAAGATATTATCGGCCGTAATTAATGCTCTTGCGAAAGCATCCATACCGCCAATGTGCGCATAAAAAAGATCCGCCGGATCTGTAGAGTTTCTCCTAATCTTCGCATCGAAATTTATACCGCCGCCCGCAAACCCGCCAGCTTCGAGTATCACTAACATAGCTTCCGTTAGTTCATTGATATCATTTGGAAACTGATCAGTGTCCCATCCGTTTTGGTAATCGCCGCGGTTGGCATCCATACTTCCTAAAAGGCCTGCGTCGGCAGCTACCTGCAATTCGTGTGCAAAAGTGTGGCCGGCAAGTGTTGCATGATTTACTTCAATGTTTAATTTAAAATCATCCATTAAATCGTACTGGCGCAGAAAACTTATTACCGTTGCTGCATCATAATCGTATTGATGTTTGCTTGGCTCACAAGGTTTTGGTTCAATAAAAAATGTTCCTTTAAAGCCATTCTTTCTTGCATAATCTTTAGCCGTGTGCAAGAATTTTGCAAGATGTTCCTGCTCTCTCTTCATGTTGGTATTTAGCAAACTCATGTAGCCTTCCCGTCCTCCCCAGAAAACATAATTTTCTCCGCCCAATGCAATAGTTGCATCCAGCGCAGCTTTTACCTGTGCACCCGCATGCGCCAGCACATGAAAATCAGGATTAGTGGAAGCGCCGTTCATATATCGCCTGTTAGAAAAAAGGTTAGCTGTGCCCCATAACAATTTTACGCCGCTGTCCTTTTGTTTTTGCTTTGCATATTCAGTAATTGCCTGCAAACGTTTTTCATTGTCTTTTACATCATTGGTATAATCCACCACATCCACATCGTGAAAGCAATAGAAAGGAATATTCATTTTTGTAATGAATTCAAAAGCGGCATCCATTTTATCTTTCGCTCTTTCTACTGCATCGCTTTTTTCATTCCATGGAAAAATATGTGTGCCTTCTCCAAAAGGATCTGCGCCCACATTAGAGAACGAATGCCAATAAGCGCAGGCAAACCTTAGAAATTCTTTCATGGTTTTTCCACCCACCACTTTATTTTCATCGTACCAGCGAAAGGCAAGCGGGTTGTCGCTTTCAAGGCCTTCATATTTTATTTCAGGAATGTTTTTGAAGAATTCTTTATCTCCTTTGAGTACTTTCATAACGTTACTGCTTTAATAATTGAATGTATAAATAAAGTTTCTTTATTTTTTAAATAAGTGGTGAATTTTTGCCGCCGCATTATTTTTTATTATTTGTAAAACAGAAACGGCTAATGAAATCATACCAACTCCCGTTCGGCAATCGTTCGTAGTTACAAAGAAAAGCAATCGTTTTATTATTTAGCAAACACATTGTTCAATTTTTATTCAATAATTGTCTTTTATCCTGCTGTCTTTTTTCGGAGCATTTACAAGGCCGGAGGGTGTTATCAAAAAGCCAGTCAATTATTCCGATTTATAAAATAAAAACTACTTTTTTAAAATCAGCCTTTAGCGTAAAACTTAGTGCCGTTCGTGTAACTGTCGTGTTCGTTGTGTTCCTACTAACTTCGCAGTAACACAAAGTACACGATGAAGTACAAATAACACGAAGATTATATGCACTCAAAAAACTTAGTGTCCTTCGTGTAATCGTCCTGTTCCAAGGCCAGGATGACATAGCGGAGACCGGCGACTGATCAGTACCGGGCAGGTGATCTCTTAGCTTATTTTGAAAATGCAAAGGGTTGCCTGCATTTATTTGTAAAATATTTTTTTATATAGCTTTACCATTCAAAACGCATTGTAAACGATTGTAATGATAAAAGGAAAAGAAGTAACCATTTATGACATTGCCAAGACCCTTAGTATAGTTAATAGTGAAGGATACAATCTTATTATAAGCATATCTTCTGAAGAAGTGGGAAAAGAAATTGCAAGTGCAATCTTCGGCTATACGTTACAGTTAGAAGTAAATCAAAACCACCTGCAAAATAATTTCACTTAACCTCAAAGAAATATTTATGATGAAAAAATTTCAAATCTAAAGCCATTCATTTTTCTTTTTACATTTATACCCGTTCTCTCAGATGGATGCAAAGCAATAACCTAATAAACCAATAAATTTTACAATGATGAGAAAATTTTCAAAAATGAAATCTATTATGAAAGGAAAAACGTTTAAAAAACTTCGTTCACTTTTATTAGTTGCGGCAGGTTTTATTATTACCCCGGTCTTTTCTCAAACGCCTGAGATAACCTTACACCTGGCAAAACCAATGGCTAATGTAAGCCCGATGCTTTATGGCTTGATGACAGAAGAAATCAATCACTCGTATGATGGCGGTTTATATGCAGAACTGATACGCAACCGGATTTTTAAAGATAGCAAAACAGAGCCCGAAGGATGGAGCCTTGTGAAACAAAATTCATCGGCGGAAGCAAGTACAAAATTAATAGGCGCTGAAGAGCACGTGCCGAATGAGGAACGCCGTAATGCAATTAGCGGAGTACTTTCAACCTGCTTAAGGCTTACGGTAGAAAAAGCTAATGGAAGAGTGGGCATTGCCAATGAAGGCTACTGGGGCATACCTGTAAAACCTTCTACAACATACAAGGCTTCATTTTATATAAAGGGAACAGACCG
>JALYYM010000661.1 GCA_030946565.1 Bacteroidota bacterium
GAAAAGAATTTCTTAAAAGTGAAGATCAGCCAAGCGACAGAAAAATAATGGCTACCACTGCTATGATGTATTATAATGACATTGATAAGAGCCAGCACCCTATTGACTTTTACCAGGGAATAAAAGAAAAATTCGGCCCGCTGAATGATGAAACAACTTTTAAAGCGTGGGCAAATTCAGTATTTGACAATACAATGATTCTCGACTCTGTAAAGTGGGCAGGCTTTATGGCCAATCCCGATGCTATTAATTTACAAAGTGATCCTGCTTTTGCTTATGCTTCTACTTTTGTAAAAAATTATACGCTCAAGTACAGCAAGCTTTATAGTGATTTTGCTAATAAAAATAATGAGCTCGGCAGGCTATATATGAAAGGCATCATGGAGATGAATCCGGCTGCGGTTAAAAAAATGTACCCTGATGCAAACTTCAGTATGCGGGTAAGTTATGGTAATGTAAAAAGCTATAATCCACGCGATGCAGTGCATTATGATTATGTAACTACAAGCAAAGGGATTTTGGAAAAGTATATTCCCGGTGACTACGAATTTGATTTGCCAGCAAAGGAAATTGATCTGTTGAAGAAACGTGATTTTGGACAATATATTGATAAGAACCGCAACGATCTTGTAATTGATTTTATAACAACAAACGACATTACCGGTGGCAACTCAGGCTCGCCAGTAATGGATGGTTATGGTAATCTCATCGGTCTTGCTTTTGATGGTAATTATGAAGCACTCAGCCATAAGATACAGTTTGATAAAGACCTTAACCGGACTATTTGCGTTGACATCCGGTATGTACTTTGGTGCATTGATAAAATGGGCAATGCAAAGAATATTATTGATGAATTAAAACTTGTTAGATAAAGATTTTCGAAAGGGGGTCGCGAAAGGTGTCAGGCCATTGAGATGGCCAGACACCTTACTGTTTTTACAGTGCGCTATTCAGAATTGGATAGCGCACTTTTATTTTTATCCTTCTCTCTAAATTGCCGAAAGCAAATTCTATATTTTTGAACAATGGTTGCTCAACACTTTACTCCTGACCAGGCAATTCCAAAAATTAAACAATATTGCGACTACCAGGAGAGATGCCATGCAGAAGTGCGGGACAAATTATACTCCTATGGTTTATACAAAAATGATGTGGAGCCAATTATCTCCTTACTTATTAATGAAAATTATCTTAATGAAGAACGCTTTGCGATTATGTATGCAGGCGGCAAATTTCGCATTAAGCAATGGGGCAAGAATAAAATAAAACAGGCGCTAAAATTTAAGCAGGTAAGCGATTATTGTATAAAGAAGGCTTTAAATGAAATTGATGATTTCTCTTATCGAAAAACTTTTCAAAAACTTACCGATCAGAAAATGAAAACACTGAAAAGTGAAAAGAACATTTTTATAAAGAAAAAAAAGCTACAGGATTATCTATTGCAAAAAGGATATGAAAGCAGCATGATTAATGAAGAGGTTGGAAAAATTGGGAAGAAATAAATAATAGGCTACAACGAATTTACTGCGGGTAAAAGCCACGGGTATTGCGGGCTTATTTACCTTCCATAATAGCTTCCACTTTTTTCTGTAAAAGCTTTTTTTCAGGTAAATACAATTGGTATTTTGATACAAAGATTTTATTAGAAATGCCACCTGTAGCGTATTCCACCAGCACTTCATCTTTCTCGGCTGAAAGAATAATCCCGATTGGTTCATTATCGCCTTCTACATTTTCTTCTGTTTTAAAATAGTTCAGGTAAAGATTCATTTGCCCTATATCGCCATGGGCAACTTTTTTTATTTTTAAATCGATCAGCACGAAACATTTCAAAATACGATGATAAAATACAAGGTCAATCGAGTAATGTTTATTGCGCAAGGAGATCCGGTATTGCCTTGCTACAAATGCAAAGCCTTTACCCAATTCAAGTAAAAACATTTGAAGATTGTCAATTATTTTTTGTTCCAGTCCTTTCTCTGTCATCTTATAACTTTGCGATATTTTGAGAAAGTCAAGAATATATGGGTCTTTCACTGCATCCATTGGGTTAGCAATTACATATCCTTTCTGTGATAATTGCAATACCGCTTTTTTATTTTTGCTCAATGCAAGCCGTTCAAATAATGAAGAATCAATTTGCCTTTCAAGTTCTCTTACAGAAAGATTATCGTTAAGCGCATGTTTTTCATAAAACTGTCTTGCCACATCATCTGAAACTCCTACCAATACAATGTAATGGCTCCAACTCAATTTGGCAGACACTGTCTGCCATTTCTGATAAGCAATATAAAATCTGCGCATGTCTAAGATATTTCGTCTGCCAAATCCTCTGCCATAGCGCTGCCTTAAATCTTTGGAAAGCCTTGCCAGCAGGTCGCTTCCGTATTCAGC
>JALYYM010000684.1 GCA_030946565.1 Bacteroidota bacterium
GCGCCGAGAATTGCGCCGGTAGCAATTGCAGTTAATACCCAAAAGGTGAGGCTGGTAAAAAGTTTTTTCATTAAATATCTTTCCGTATTTGTTCCGGTTGTGCCAATTTACACCAAAACAAATAGGAGAAGGCTTTTCTATATTGTTTAGCCTGTTTATCATTTTTGCGATTCTATTCGCAAATTTCATAGATATTTTGCGATTGAAATTCCAGATTGTTATCAATTAAGCCAGCGCTTTACACTCATAATTTTTGTAATTTAGTTTAAGCGAAAAATAGTTATACCTCATTCACAACTTCCAAACGATGATAAAATTTACAGCTATTATTGAAAAATCAAATGATGGATGGTATGTTGGCCAGGTAGAAGAAATGCCTTCAGCCATTTCACAAGGAAAAACCGTCAATGAATTAAAAGATAATCTTGTAGATGCCCTTAAGTTGCTAATGGAAACAAACCGGGAATTGCTGGAAAAAGAATATGAAGGTAAAACTGTTGTGAAAGAAGATCTCTTTATATGAAGCGTGGAGATTTTATCAGGCATCTTAATATAAATGGATGCTATTTATTGCGTGAGGGCTTAATCATTCTATTTTTCAAAATTCCAAAAACAAAAAGCAAACCGCGGTAGGCCGCCATAACGAACTCTCTGATCTTCTTTGTAAAAAGATTTGCAAGCAGCTGGAAATTCCGGAAATCAAAAAGTGAACACTTCACCGGCTTCCCACTATTAAAATTATTTTTCCGCTGTGATTCTATAAACTCATCATCTCCTTAAACTTAACCGCCTGCCTGCGGCTCACTTCTATCTTTTCGCCGCCAGTCAGATCGAGTAAAAGGCCGCCGTTAAAGTAAGGCTCGATTTTATCTATCATCCGGAGATTGATGATGTGCTTCCTGTTTGCCCTGAAAAAAACTTTGTCATCCAGCCGCTCTTCCAAAGCATTTAGCGATTTTAAGATCAACGGTTTGTTAGTTCCAAAAAAGACTTTTGCATAATTTCCTACACTTTCAAAAAGACGCACATCCGATAACTTCACAAACCAACATCTTTCGCCATCTTTTACAAATACCTGGTCGCTCTCATGCAGCAGGCCGCGGTTATTGTAAGAGAGCATTTCTTCTTCATCCCTCTGGCGAAGTTTTATCAAAGCATCGGCAAGCCGCTTCGGTTCTACAGGCTTCATTAAATAATCAAGAGCGTTTACCTCAAAAGCTTTTAAAGCATATTCATCGTAGGCCGTCACGAAAATAACGTGTGGCGCTTTCTCAAGTTGGGTGAGCATGTCAAAGCCCGTCTTGCCAGGCATTTGTATATCCAGAAATATTAAGTCCGGATTGAGGCTTTCAATTTTTTCAATCCCTTCATTAGCATTTGCGGCTTCGCCGATAACTTCTATTTCGGGAAACTCCTGCAACAATTTTTTTAGCTCATTCCGGGCAAGGCGTTCATCATCAATAATGATTACTTTTTGCATATTTCAAATTTTTTTTACCGGGGTGTTTGCCAGGTAAGAGAGATCATTTCAGTAGCAAATATTTATTTTGTTTGAAAATGATCAATTTAGTTTTATAAAATTAATAAGAAACAGGCATGCTGATTTTCGCTTCTACTTTATTTCCATTAATATTTTGAATCTGGAAGTTAGAATTGGATTTGTATAAAAATTTCAATCTGTCACGTGTGCTTTTAAGGCCAAAGCCTTCATCAAAAGGGGTTTCTTCCAGCACGCCGGAGTTCTGAACGGTCAACTCAAAATGATCGTTAACAAATTTAGAAATAACCCGTACTGTTCCCCCGTCAATTTTTTTACTCACGCCATGTTTTATAGCATTTTCGACCAGCGTTTGCAGCATCATCGGAGGCACGGGTTGTTCAAGTGTATCTTCATCAATGTCCATTTCAACTTTCAGCCTTTCCTCAAACCGCATCTGCTCAAGCGCCAAATAGTCCCGCACAATATCGAGCTCTTTATGCAATGGCACGGTTTCCATTTTTTCTACCTGCATGCTACTTCTCAATATATTTGAAAGCTCGGTAATAGCAGACCTTGCCCGTTGCGGATTTTCATCAACAAGCGCCCTAATGCTGTTTAGCGAATTAAAAATAAAATGTGGATTGATGTGAGATTTGATCGTATTCAGCTCAAGTTCCTTCACCGTTTTTTCCAGGTTTAATTTGTCAAGCTCGTCCTTACGGCTTCGCTCTAAATAATGCCACACCATATAAATCAGCAGCCAAAGCGAAATTAAAATGCAGGCAAAAATTATATCCCACCAAAATCTTCCCTTTCGCTGGTCTTCATTTTGCCATACACCTTTATTATCTCTATACCAGCCAGTACTCTTTTTTATACTTTGCGCAGCCACATAGTTTTCGGCATCTTTTGGATCGTTTTCATTCGCCAAAAAATACTTTGTACCGACAAGGTTTAGCTGCTTTTCTTTCGCAATTGCCAGTTTTAAATTTTCTTTCTTTTCATATTCAACAAGAGAAGTTTTTGTAACAATCGCGGTTACCTTAGCCCCATAGTAACTTATCAGCCCGGTTAAAATAACTCCTGTAACAAAAAGAACAATTACCTTATTGGACGAGAACTTCATCCACCCAATTTTTTTTAATACAAACCGGAGCAAATGTGTAGCAGCTACAAACCAAAAAAATTCATAAAAAAGCGTCGCAAGAAAAATCTCTCTTTTTTCCTCAGGTTTTAAATACATGTCAGCGGCAAAAAGATAGACGGTAACAAGGCTGAGCATTGTCCATCCGCCCCAGCCCAAAACCTGGCATATCCAATAACGTAGAGTGGTTTTCCGCATAAGCAAATCTAAATTGAATTTA
>JALYYM010000247.1 GCA_030946565.1 Bacteroidota bacterium
ACTTTTGATGAACACCTGACAAAGCGCTATGGAAAACGAGGCACACAAAAACGTACAGAGTTTGAAATAAAAGCAAAAGCTTTTTTGATTGGTGAAGTCATTAAAGAAGAAAGACATCTTGCAAGGTTGACACAAGAACAATTAGCCGAGAAAATTGGAGCAAAAAAAAGCTTCATTTCACGGATTGAAAATGGCAAAAGCGATATACAACTTTCTACACTTTACCGACTTCTTGAAGTTGGCTTAGGAAAAAAAGTTGAGTTGACAGTTCGCTCATAAACAGCAAGGCGGCATACAACAAAAGTATTGCTGCAAGTGGGGCTTGACGTAGTTAACTTCGGCTGTAGTTCACTATCAGTCCCGATAGCAATATAGCAATCGGGATTCCAGCCGAACAAAGCCGAGCAAAAGTTCTTATCTTCAACTTTTAAATCATTGTTGAGCTGCAGTACCGGGCTGGACATTATAAATCCCCCACCTACAATACTCAACGTTGTACGCCACCAATTGACACAGCGTCCACTCCGCAAAATCATACTGACAAGATAACAACCACTATTTATTCACTCATTATCTTAGAATTTAGTTAGAGCCTGTTTTTTCATCATTTCGCTCCTTTAAGTAATTTTCATACATTTGAATTTTGCAAATAGACATCAAATGAAAAATACAACGGTAGAAGAATTTTATAAAGAAATTAAAACACAAATTCCCGAAGGAATCAGCAAAGAGATAGGACATTTCAATGTGTTCAACACGGTTGATTTGGTTGCTAAGTATAAGATAAAACCCTTCATGCCATACAACCGGAGGGCATACTACAAAATCAGTTTAATCAATGGAAAAAACAAAGCAGAGTATGCAGATAAAGTGATAAATATTGACAAACATGCCCTGCTATTTGCAACGCCAAAAGTGCCCTATCATTATTTACCTCAAGACGACAGGCAATCGGGCTACTTCTGTATTTTTACTGACGAATTTTTAGTAAGAAATAAAAGTGGTGTAGTGTTAGACGACCTTCCAATTTTTAAACCTGGCGGCTATCCTGTATTTCAAATCTCACCAAAGGAATCAAAAGAACTTACTGCTATTTTCGAAAAGATGCACAAAGAACTATCTTCTAATTACGCTTACAAATATGACTTATTGCGTAACTATGTTTTAGAGTTAATTCATTACGGACAAAAGCTGCAACCTGCCACCGCTTTGTATCCTGCTCATAACGCATCAGCCCGTGTTACCTCTTTATTTATTGAACTGCTGGAACGGCAATTTCCTATTGAATCACCGCAGCAAAAACTCAATTTAACTACTGCCAAAGATTATGCAGACAGATTAGCCGTTCATGTAAATCACTTGAACAAAGTATTAAAGGAAAACACAGGTAAAACTACCACCGAACTCATTAGTGGAAGAGTTGTTCAGGAGGCAAAAATTCTTTTGAAACAAACCAATTGGAACATTTCTGAAATTTCTTACTCATTAGGTTTTGAAGAAGTTTCCCATTTCTCTAACTTCTTTAAAAAGCAAACCTCATTTGCTCCTGTAAGTTTCCGTTCTTAAAGACAATTATTTGAATTTTGCAAACAACAGATTGAAGTTCGCAATTGATATTCTGCTTTGTTGCCGCAACTTTGTACCATCAAAATTTAATTAAAAAAATAAAGATGGAACTAAAGAACAATACAATTTTAATTACGGGCGGCACAAGTGGTATAGGCTTGGAATTTACCACCCAACTACTGGACTTAGGGAACACGGTAATTATTACGGGAAGAAACCAAACCAAGCTTGACGAGATAAAAAAGCGTTATCCGAAAGTGCATATTTTTCAAAGCGATGTAAGTGACCCGAAAGCGATTACAGAACTTTATGAAAAGGTGGTAAAGCAATTTCCAGACCTGAATATGATAATCAACAACGCAGGGGAAATGAGGAAAATAAATCTTCTCGACCCGTCTATAGATTTACTTAACATCACCCGTGAAATTGAAATAAATCTTTCTGGACCAATTCGTATGGTGCAACAATTTTTACCACATCTCAAAACAAAAAAGAAAGCCGCTATATTAAATGTGACGTCAGGACTTGCACTAATTCCATTTCCAATCTCACCAATTTATGGAGCTACAAAATCGGGACTTCATTCTTACACAAAATCTTTACGGATTCAGTTGAAGAATACTGTAATTAAAGTTTTTGAGTTGGTTGCACCGGGCGCAAAAACATCTTTGACTGACAAATTTGAAGGTGATGTAGACAGCAAATCGCTAATGGATGCTGGTAAACTGGTTTCTGTTGCATTGAAAGGGTTAGAAAATGACAAGCTTGAAATTTACCCCGGACTTGCAAATGTGATAAAAATAATGAGCAGGATTGCCCCTAACTTTTTATTAAAACAACTTAGCAAACCCGTAGATAAAATGCTTACTGCTTAAACCTTTTCACA
>JALYYM010000633.1 GCA_030946565.1 Bacteroidota bacterium
TAGATGTGGGAAAATTGAGTTTTCGCTCCGGCATGGTGATGGCAAGCGCTGATGAAATTTATATAACAATAAAAGGCAAAGGCGGGCATGCAGCAGCGCCACATCTTACAGCAGATACTATACTTACTGCTTCGCAACTCGTTATAAATCTCCAGCAGCTAATAAGCAGGCGCAACGACCCTTTTAACCCTTCAGTATTATCTATCACCTCTATACAAGGCGGCAATACAACCAATGTAATACCATCGGAAGTTAGGCTAATAGGTACTTTCAGGGCAATGAACGAAGAATGGCGGTTTAAAGCGCACGATCTTATAAAAGCTATTTGTAAAAATACAGCGGAGATAGCAGGCGCAGAAATTGAGGTAACTATTGATGTAGGCTATCCTTTTGTAATGAATAATGAAGACCTAACTGCGATGGCTAAACGAAAAGCTGTTGAATACGCCGGCGAAGAAAATGTAGAAGAAACTGAAATGCGTATGGGTGCTGAAGATTTTGCATTTTATTCCCATAAGATACCCGCTTGTTTTTTCAGGCTTGGCGTTGGGAACAAAGAAAAGAATGTTATCTCCGGTGTGCACACGCCTTTATTTAATATTGATGAAGCAGCTATCGAAAATGGAGTTGGCATCATGGCCTGGCTTGGCGCTTCTTCCTCTCTGAAGTGAGTTAGCCACTTTACCTATCTTTACTTTTAATTAAGATGAAATACACAACCTGTTTCGACACAGAAAGTGATCAATATACTATATGCAAAAAAATCTTCGAAAGCAAGAGGCGCTTGATTACCATTTCAAAGGAAGACCCGGAAAAATAGAAGTTGTTCCCACAAAAGCCACAAAAACACAGAGAGATCTTTCCCTCGCTTACTCGCCCGGCGTAGCAGTTCCATGCCTGGAGATAGAGGAAAATCCTGAAGCAGTTTATCAATATACAGCAAAGGGAAACCTGGTAGGCGTTATCAGTAATGGCACTGCCGTATTGGGTTTGGGCGACATCGGCCCCGAAGCAGGTAAGCCTGTAATGGAAGGCAAGGGAGTATTGTTTAAAATTTTTGCCGATATAGATGTTTTCGATATTGAGATAAGGGAAAAAGACCCCGAAAAATTTGTGGAAATTGTCGCTGCCCTGGAGCCAACTTTTGGCGGCATAAACTTAGAAGATATAAAAGCTCCGGAATGTTTTTACATTGAAAAAGCTTTAAAAGAGCGTTTAAAAATTCCGGTAATGCACGATGACCAGCACGGCACTGCCATCATAAGCGCCGCTGCATTGTTGAATGCCCTGGAAATTCAAAGGAAAAAAATTGATCGTGTAAAGTTTGTGGTGAATGGAGCAGGAGCCGCCGCCATGGCTTGCATACAGCTGTACGAAGCAGTCGGTGCAAAGGCGTCTAATTTTGTTTTGTTCGACCGCAAAGGCGTGATACATGCAGGCCGTACAGAATTGGATGAGACAAAAAGAAGATTTGCCACAACAACGAATGCTACCCAAACATTAGTTGATGCTATGAAAGATGCGGATGTGTTTATAGGGTTGAGCGTTGGCAATGTGATAACGCCGGAGATGATAAAAAGCATGGCAAGAAATCCAATTGTTTTTGCTATGGCCAATCCCGATCCTGAGATAACTTATGATAAGGCTACCGCTGCCAGGAAAGATGTAATTATGGCCACGGGAAGAAGCGATTATCCAAACCAGGTGAATAATGTTTTAGGTTTTCCCTATATATTTCGCGGTGCGCTTGATGTAAGGGCGACACAAATAAACGAAGCGATGAAACTCGCGGCGGTAAAGGCTTTAGCGGAGCTGGCTAAGTTACCTGTACCTGATATTGTGGTGATGGCTTATAATGAAAAAAATATTGTTTTCGGTCCAAATTATATAATACCCAAACCCTTAGATAATCGCTTGCTTACCACAGTAGCGCCGGCTGTTGCGAAGGCTGCAATAGAAAGCGGTGTTGCCCGCCACCCCATCACTGATTGGGATAAATACACGGTTGAGTTGAATGAACGGTTAGGAATTGATAACCAGGTATTGCGGGTGATTGGAAATAAAGCCAGGAAGAATCCTAAAAGAGTGGTGTTTGCTGAAGCAGAAAATCATAAGATTTTGAAAACAGCCCAGCTTGTTCAGGACGAAGGGCTTGCTTTTCCAATACTTTTGGGTGATCCAAAAACAATTAATGCAATCGCGGCTGAGAATGGAATTGACCTGGAAGGAATGATAATTATTGATCCCAAGGGAGATGAATCCGCGGAGAGAAGGGCGCATTATGCTGATTTGTTTTTTGCAAAACGCCAGCGTAAGGGATTTAATTATTATGAGTCGAAAAAGATAATGAGAGACAGGCTTTATTTTGGCTGTATGATGGTAGAAACCGGCGAAGCAGATGCAATGATCTCCGGACTTTCTAAAAATTATCCTGATACTATACGCCCGGCTCTGCAAATTATCGGCCTGGAAGAGGGCACAAAGAAAGT
>JALYYM010000722.1 GCA_030946565.1 Bacteroidota bacterium
CTAGATATTTTAAAATTTCTGATTGCTTTAAGGCCGGAATTAATAAAACATTTAAATGATAAAGATAGTGTTCGTTTGTCGTGGTGGTATTTATATAATGGCTATGCATACAATCCAGACACTACTATAGAAAAGTACTTATTGAAAGTAGATAAAAATGATATGATTTTTGAAGACATTTTAAATGCCAGCTCTAAATCTTGGTTTAATCCTATTAATCATCTAAACTTTAATTTCATTGCTCCACTTTTAGATAAGCTAGATGTGTGGGAATATGAGAGAGAGTGGACTTTTTACATCTACAAGGAAGTAGATTTTTTTTATGAATTTGTAGATGATAATATTCGAAGAATCAAAAATACACATGATTCTGATTTTGATTATTTTAAAATAGTAGCGAAATTTCTGACCTATGTTATATCGACTAATATTAGAGAGCTAAGAGATCTTACCACGATATATTTGTTAGAATTCGGTAAAAAGTTTCCATTTTCGCTACTTGAGCTAACCGAGCATTCAGCAACTTTGAAAGACATTTATATTTATGAACGGCTTGCAAGCTGTTGCTATGGAGTGGCGCTTAATCTCCAAAATAATCACCAGTACGTAACCGAGCATTTACCTTTAATTGCTGAGCGTTTATATCATTTACAGTTTGCAGAAAATCCTAAAACCCCTGTTTACAATTATATAGTTATTGACTCAATAAAGCACTTATTAGATTTGGCATTATTTAAAAAGGTTAGTCATTTTAATGAAAATGAAATACACCGGATTACTTGTTATGAATACTCGCCGCCATATGATTGGATTCCGCCAACAGAGGAACAATTACAGCTAATTAATCAAAGTAGCGAAATGGACTGGCCGGAACCGATTGGAATGGATTTCGGAATTTATACTATCCCAAGATTAATGATTGAAGATAATGTCAACGATAGGGAGGCTATTTCAAATGTTTATAAAAGGATATTCGAGATTGGTTATAGGAATTTAGAATCACCAGATTTTAGTGACGAGCGATTTAAAGATTTTTATTGGGGACATAAAATTCGTGGACTTGAAGGAAAAGTTGATAGACTCGGGAAAAAATATTCTTGGAAAGGCTTTTTTGATTATGCTGGCTTTTTGCTTTTACATAAGCAACTTAATGTCTTTGAGAAGACTAATTCAGGGAAAGAATATTATCAGCGTTTAGGTGATGTGGATATCGACATTAGCATACCTAATCCGAACTATAAAGAAAAGGTACAACTTTACACGAAAGACTTACTATCTCAAAGAGATACAGATCCAGAGTGGTACAAAGAAACTCAAATTGATACTATCGTGCCTTTTTTTGAATATCAAGTTTCTGGAGACAACTATGTTATGCTTTACGGCAGGGTTGACCAAAGATTAGATAAAGAATATAAAGTAAGGTCTTTCATCTTGGCGGAAACTTTATTTATTAAAAAGACTGATGAAATCAATAATCTTCAAATTAATATCACCAATAAAATATTTGACTGGAATTTGGATGTACACATTTCTGCTGATCATTTGCGAAATGTATACTTCGGTGAATTATATTGGGCTGACAGTATGAGTGAAAATGAAGAATTAAGTAAAAGCTTATTACCTACAGGAAATATAGTTACAATTAAAACAAAGATTAGTATCGAAGATACTTTGCATATTACCGGATATCGTAGAGAAGACATCGGCAAGGAAATCGAAAAAATTTATCCTGAGAAATTGCATTTTGAATCGGAACCTACCTTAGCGTACTATTTGTGGGAGTCAAATAGTAAAATATTAGCTGGGCATGGCGAATATTATCCTTCGATAAAAATGGGCAAATATTTAGGAATTAAGGCCGATCCAAGCGAAGGGAAAATTTTGGATGCTAATCTTAAAGAGTGTTTTATTTGCATTGACCATGGAGATAAAAATCAGCCTAGTAACACATTTAATTATATGAGAAGCGACTTGTTAAGAAAATACATGCATGACAATAATCTCGTTTTAATTTATCAAGTGAAGCAGCATTCCTATGATGAAAATTTGAAACATAATAGACAGATGAAATTTTATATTTTGGAATAGTAAAAAAGTGAATCATTATTGAGAAAATCTTTAGTTCAAATGAATAATACCAATTCATCAAATACATCTTCCATTGTCTCCAAAGTATGGGCCTTCTGCAACACCCTTCGTGATGATGGTGTAGGTTATGGAGATTATCTTGAGCAGCTTACTTATTTACTGTTTTTAAAAATGGCAGATGAATACAGCAAGCCTCCGCACAATCGTACCATGCCTATACCGGCAAAGTATAACTGGCAAACACTTATAAATAAAAGCGGCGATGAACTCGAAGTGCATTATAATAACCTGCTGCGTGAGTTAGGAAAAGAGAAAGGGATATTAGGACAGATATTTACCAAGAGCCAGAATAAAATAACAGACCCTGCAAAGCTGTATAAATTAATTGCATTGATCAATGCAGAGCAGTGGGTGCTAATGGGCGTAAAAGACAAAGGCGATATTTATGAAGGCCTGCTGGAGAAAAATGCAGAAGATACCAAGAGTGGGGCAGGGCAATATTTTACGCCAAGGGCATTGATAAAGGCTATGGTTGCATGCCTGCGCCCAGAGCCAATGAAGACCATTGCAGATCCGGCATGTGGAACAGGTGGTTTCTTTCTTGCGACTTATGACTGGATAACAGAGAATGAAGAACTCGATAAAGAGCAAAAGCAATTTCTTAAGTACGATACATTTTTTGGAAATGAAATTGTTGCAGGCACCAGGCGGCTGGCATTAATGAATTTGTTCCTCCACAACATTGGTGATATAGACAGTGATCATATTTTTATTTCCTCAAACGATTCTTTAATTGCAGCATCAGAAACCCGGTATGATTATGTAATGGCTAATCCTCCCTTTGGTAAAAAGAGCAGTATGACGTTTACCAACGAAGATGGGGAGCAGGAAAAAGAAGACCTCACTTATAACCGCCAGGATTTTTGGGTAACCACCAGCAACAAGCAACTCAACTTTGTACAGCATATCAGGAGCATGCTTAAAACAACAGGCCTTTCGGCAGTAGTACTCCCGGATAATGTACTCTTCGAAGGTGGAGCCGGAGAAACGGTAAGAAAAAAATTGCTGGAAACAACAGACCTGCACACTATTCTCCGTTTGCCCACAGGAATATTTTACGCCAATGGTGTAAAGGCAAATGTATTATTCTGGGATGGCAAGCCATCCGGCAAAGACCCGTGGACAAAAGAAGTATGGATATATGATTACCGCACTAACATTCATCATACCCTAAAGAAGAATCCGCTAAAGCTTGATGACCTGAAAGATTTCATTGAATGCTATAACCCAACGAACAGGCATAAACGAAAAGAAACTTATGATGCTTCTGCCGCCCCTGGTGGCCGCTGGAGAAAGTTTACCTACGATGAAATCATCGCAAGAGATAAAACATCTTTAGACATCGCCTGGCTAAAAGATAAGTCACTCGCTGACTTGGATAACCTTCCCGATCCTGATGAACTGGCCTTGGAGATAGTGGAGAATTTGGAGGCCGGGTTGGAGAGTTTTAGGGCGATTATTGTGGCATTGAATAAATAATAAGTTATGAGTAATAATAGGAAAATTGACAAAACAATTTGGGCTGCGATAATAACCGGATTTGTTGCAATTGTTGTAGCCTTAATTCAATTTCACCCATGGG
>JALYYM010000729.1 GCA_030946565.1 Bacteroidota bacterium
ACTAAAATATTTTCGGTAACTGTTTGCCCATCGAGCATTCTTATAATGCGATGGCTGTAGCGTGCGTCATGCTCACTGTGTGTCACCATTATGATGGTAGTGCCTTGTTCATTAAGATCAGTGAGTAATTGCATTACTTCATTCCCATTGGATGAATCAAGGTTTCCGGTAGGCTCATCGGCAAGAATTAATTTTGGATTATTTACAACCGCCCTGGCTACGGCTACGCGTTGCTGTTGCCCGCCACTTAGTTGTTGTGGATAGTGATTGCGGCGATGCATTATCTGCATTTTATCAAGAACATTTTCTACACGCTTTTTTCTTTCGTCACTTTTTACGCCAAGGTAAATGAGCGGCAGCTCTACGTTTTCAAAAACAGTAAGCTCATCAATGAGGTTGAAACTCTGGAATACAAAACCAATGTTTCGCTTGCGCAGGTCTGCTCTTTTGCGCTCATTGAAATCAGCCACTTCTATTCCATTAAATAAAAAGCTTCCATCATCGGGATCATCAAGCAAGCCCACAATATTTAGAAGTGTAGATTTACCACAGCCGGAAGGGCCCATTACTGCAACAAATTCTCCCTGCTTCACTTCAAAGGAAAGTTTATTCAATGCCACGGTTTCCACCTCTTCGGTGCGGTAAATTTTTTCGAGTTCAGAAATCTTAATCATTGTTTTGTTTTTTATTTTGAAATTTTTAGTCACCTAATACCATGCACATACGTGCCATGCGCTTCCTGCCGTTTTATTTATAATTAGATTTTTATATAAAAAATATCCGGCCGATAGGAATCATTATCAGTCTCCGCTTGTAATAATTTCACTGAAGCCGCTGCACCTGACTGTGCAGTGTATTGGCAAATTAATTTACAGGCAGTCGTTTCACTTTTAATTGATATAGATGCCATGCAAAAAATTGCAATCGCTAACAGGCGGAATGAATGAACCTTTTTCATAACAGTTGTTTTAATTTTTTTGGGTGTTGATTATTTTGATTTAAAGACTCTTTTATTTTTTATTGTTTTTTAAATTTTCTTATAAGATCACCTTCTTCAGCGTGGTATCAAATTTCATTATTGAATTAACAGTAATCATTCTTTCTTCAATACAAGCTCTTGCATGTCTCCATAATTTTCATAGCTGGAGGTTACAACTTTGTCACCTGGTTTTAGGCCTTGCAACACTTCATAATAATCCGGGCTTTGGCGGCCAAGTTGTATGTCCGTTTTATAAGCTGTCTTTCCATTTTCTGAAACTCTGAAAATCCAGTTACCACCGGTCTGTTGGTAAAAGCCTCCTTTAGGTAATAGTATAGCCTGTGTTTCATCGCTCAAGGCCAGCCGGATTTGTAAGGTTTGCCCTCGGCGAATGCCTTGTGGCACATCTCCTACAAATTCCATATCCACCTGGAAACGCCCGTTGGTCACCTGAGTATAAACTTTCTTTATAGTAAGCTTGTAGGTTTTATTATCAAAATCAAAGTCACCTTTTAAGCCAATAAATATGCGGGAAATATAATGCTCGTCTACATCAACTCTTACTTTATAACCACTCAATACATCTATTTGGCCGAGCCTTTCTCCTTTATTTTTTGACTGCCCTATTTCTGCATCAAGAGAAGTAAGCTGCCCATTAATGGGAGCCCGCACAATAAGGTCGCCAACCTTTTGGCGCATTACGTTCAATGCATTTTGTGATCCTTCAAATGATTGCCTGGCTTGTGTTACCTGCTGTTGGTTGGAAGTAGAATCCTGTCGCAAAATCTGATCAGTAAGCTTTTTCTTTTGCTGTAAATAATTATAATCATTTAAAGCTTTTTGATACTCCTGTGAACCAATTGCCTTTTCCTCGTACAAATGTTTATCTAATTTATAAATACGTTCAGCCTCTTTTAGCTGGCTCTCTACATCAGTCATTTGATTGAGCTTGCTCACCGTATTTTGTTGAGCAGCATTTTTAGAAATCTGCATTTGTGTAAGCAGGTTGTACACGTTCGTTTGCTGTGTTACGAGGCCCAATTGTAAATCAGTATTTGATAGCCGCAAAATAGGTTGGCCTTTCGTCATCACAGCGCCATCATCCACATATTTTTCTTCTACCCTGCCGCCCTCAATAGCATCAAGATAGATGGTAGTAAGCGGGAGCACTATTCCGTTTACGGGAATAAATTCCTGGAAAGGGCCTTTGGTTATATCACTGATTGTTATTCTTTCCGTATCTACATTTAACCTGCTTTTGCCTGAGGTAAAATAATAACTTGCACCAATTAATAATATTACTCCTGCTATTCCGGCAATAGTCAAGATCCTTTTTCGAGACCAATATTTTTTTTCAATTACTCTATCCACAATTTAAATTTTAGTTTTATTTTTTTTTAA
>JALYYM010000748.1 GCA_030946565.1 Bacteroidota bacterium
GAACCTATGTATTGCGGTAACGTAAAGCTTTGTGTAGCTTTTTGTCTTTTATCCAGATGAAATGGGCCAAGGAATTTTACTACCGGTTTAAAGCGGTTTGCCTTTTTCGGCTGCATCGGGCCGCTGCCTTCTTCATCACCACCAATGGTGAGAATACGCTCGAGGTTACTTCCCCAGGCACCGATAACGTAGTCATACAAATCCCAGCTTTTTACACCCAGCGCTTCTTTGGCATAAAAGTATTCATGCGGATCAGGTGTTTTAAACCGGGTAAGATCCAACAAGCCTTCATCTACGATGGCAATACTGTAGGTCATTTCCTTACCGCTTTGTTCACTAACGGTCAGGGATGCCTGCTGTTCCGGCCTTATTACATTCGCCATATTTATTACCGGCTTCAGCACAGTATTTTTATCTTCTATCGTTAAGGGCAACACGCCGTACATTCTTATAGGCAAATCATTAATTGTTTGCGCATGCGGCTGCAGCAGGCTCACATTAGCATACACATTGGGAGTCATTTCTTTTTCAGCTTTCAGCTTTACGAGTGTTTGTCCCTGGTCAGTTTCCTGCCAAAAAGTACGCAACACTTTACTGCCTGATTCGATACTGATCAATGCCCTGCCACCTTTGGTGCTTGGGATGGTAAGCGTGATATCATCGCCCACATTATATTTTGTTTTATCAGCAGTAAATGACAACATCGAAACTGCAGTGGGATCATCTGTATTGTCACGGCTTTGCCATCCCGGCTGATCTATGTAAACAACATCGCCAGTTGTATGGCCGCTTTTAATATCCTTTACCAACACAAGGTATCTGCCCCATTCATTTTCACCTACGCTAAAGTTCCAGCTTCCACGACCATTGTTTAAATGGACCGTTTCAGTCTTGATAAGTTTATTGTATTTGTCTTGAGTAAAATTGCTGAGATTATCGCCGCTGTTATCCCACCACCAACGCCATTGAATTTTATAAAACTGCACTTCCACCTCCTGCGTGCCGGAGAGAAGATTGCCACGATTATCCACGTCGACTATTTGTGTAGTATGTGTTTTGCCGGTTAATAAAAATCCCCACGGCTTCTCGCCCTCCGGCATCTTTACGCCCGCATAGCTTGTATAAGGGCTATAGGGAACGGAGATATTATCAACACTGAAACTTCCACCGGGCTCAAATACTTTTACAAATAAATTTGCAGTCAACATGCCGGGCGCATTGCCATCTGTTTCGAAATTTGGCTTTACTGATGCTTTCCCATCAGCATCTAATTCTCCGTCAAAAATTGTTTTGGATTGTGTTGAATAATCCGATGTGGGATCATCAAAAGTGTAACCTGTAAATTTTGGGAAGGCGGTTTTTTTAGCATAAAGTGAAGCATCAATTTTTGCCTTTAACTTCTTAGCAGTAGCGCCAAACAACCATTTTGCTGAAAGCGTTCCTGAGTTCAAAGTATTTTTTCCAAGCACAGCATTTTCTCCAAAATCAAGATCAACTTTTAAGCGATTAGGCATTACAGTTTCTACCTTAATTCTTTTTTCAAAAGTGGCGCCGCCTACTTTTACTTTTGCAAACCAATTACCCGTTGGAGAATTTTGTTCTGTAGCAGTTCTAAAAACATTAAACCCTTCGTTTGCATTTGCCTGTACTATTCTTTTATACAACTGGCCCTGCGGTGTGTATAGTTCAAATTCAACCGGGTGGCCTTCAGGAAGTTTATCTTCTTTATCTTCTATAATACAATTGATGAACAAAGAATCGCCCGGGCGCCATACTCCTCTTTCCCCGAAAACATATCCTTTGATGCCGTTCTTCACTTCCTCACCGGATATATCGAAACGGCTGAGAGGCAGGTTGCTCCCATCATCCAGCCGCAAGTAACCTTTTTCATTTTCTCTTTTCGCAATAACTAAATAGGGTTTGGTTTTGAGATTAAAATTCGCAAAGCCATCATTATCGCTATTCGCTTTGGCGATTATTTGTTGCTGGTAATCGAGTACCTCCAGCTCGATATTCGATATAGGTTGCGTGGTAAGAATATCGGAAACAGCAATGGTGATTGAATTGTTTCCGCCACGCTTCGCCGTGAGCCCGATGTTGGAAGCAATAATATTTCGCGTAGCCCAGCGATCTTTATTGTAATAAGATTTAGAGCAGGGATTATCACGTTGCTGCCAATTGTAACCATAGGGATAATAATCATCATACCGCCTCCAGAAATTTTCATCTTCATCGTTGCTGTTTTGATCTTCAGCATAATCGCTGTAATAACTTTGTTCTTCGCCGTTATTACCGGATGTGGTATCAGCGTAACGGCAATTGTATAAAGAATACTCAGGACGAAAACCAATGGTGACGCGGTAGATAGCGCCAGGCTCTGTTTTTAAAAATTTATCAATATCAAGTGAGAACCTTTGCTTCTTATGCAGGTCTAAAGTTTTATCATCATCAAGGCGTAATGTTTTTTGAACAATGGGAATGGCAACTCTCCTAAGATCTTCATCGCCTCCCAAATTGTTTCCCTGCAGGAATTGCGGAATATTATTTTCATAAATTTTGATGATACTTATGTCAACGGCATTAAGGTTGGTTGATTCAAATGGTAACATCAGTTTGCCGGTATTAGGTAGTATATTTCCACGCCCCTGGATCTTTACAGAAGGCAACCTGTTTTCAAAAAAAACATTTGCGGTAAAACCTGTTTGCAATGTATCGCCAAAAATATCTTTGATGCCGGCATTTACATTTATTGTATAATTTCCATCGAGCTTATCGCCCACATATACTTTCACTTCGCTGCCATTGATTGTATAAGAAATATCTGACTGGTCGCTGATAGTAATAAGCCCCGAAAGTTCCTGGCCGACAGCAATCATGTTACTAAACTGAACAGAAGCATATTGCTCCGCATCATTCATTTCTTTTATATCAAGTACTTTGAAATCGGCGATGGCAGGCACTTCTATTGATTGGTTACCGGCAATATCAATGTCCATTGGTTTGCCATTCCAGGAAAGTAAAAGTTGCTGTTTAGTATTTCCCCTCGCAATATTTTCGATGGTGAAATTGTGCGTCTTGGCGGCATCGTTATGTTGCCAGTTAATTTTAAGGTCTTTATTATTTTCTGTTGCTGTCAATAGCTTTTCAACATCCTTTGCAGATTCAATGTCTGCGGTTTCGAGTACGCCAAGCAAAAACATTTTGTCTTTTTCGCCACTGCTTCTTAATCCAAAAGAAGTAACCTGAAAAGAAGGTTTTACTGTTTGTATATTAAATGTAAACTCTTCAAATTTATCAGGCACATCAGTAACCTTTCCCAAATTAAAAGTGACTTTATATAATTTGTCGGGGGCAAGGTTTTCATCAGGGTTAAATTCTATTGTACGTGCATCGAGCCATACAGCTCTGCCTTTTACCGAAGGTGAAAAATCAAACAAGTCTTTGTCAACAATCTCTCCTATCGCATGTGTTGTAGAAGCATCTTCAGCCAGCTTTATTTTTACTGAAGATGTTTTAGATATAATGCCGGAGGTGTATGCATCAATGTATTGACTAAAAGCGGGATCCACTTCTATTATTTTATCTTTTTTATTACACGCCCAAAGTAATAAAGAAGACGAAAACAAAATGACACATTGTATTACCATGCGCCTGGCCGGGATAGAAGATGAATTCAGTTTCATTTGAAGTTGTTTATGGGAAATACCGCAAGACGTTTCCGGGAGAATCTAAGGTTATTATTTACAATATACAAAGTGTAGATAAATAAATTCAAATAGCCGGATATTTATTTGAGCAGGTGACAAATACTCTAAATTAATTTCTATAATTTTTGTGTAGGTGGTGCATTTTCAAATGCTTCTTTTATTTTATTCTCAAAATGTAGAGCGGCAATACAATTGAAATGATTGCGATAGTCTGGAGAAACCCATATATTTATCGCAAATAATTACACCTAAACAACTAAATCAAAAAAAGTATGAAAGTTATTTATTCAAAAAAAGCGCTGCAAAAATTTATTGCGGTATTGGCACTTTGCTTTGTTTCTACAATTATATGGGCGCAGGATGGAGGCGCCGATGTAAATGTAAAAATTACGAAAGATGGTTCTACGTGGTACACGCAGCCATGGGTGTGGATCGTAGGAGGTGCGGTATTTATACTTTTATTAGTTGCACTCCTACGTGGCGGCGGAAATAAAGATTAAAAGAAAGCAGGATAATCCTGCTTTTCTTTAATAATGACTTAATGATAATTGCGAAGTAACTTTCTGTATGAGGTCATTTACGTCGAACGGCTTGGAAATAAAATCATCGGCGCCATAGTCTGCGATAGTGGCGGCTGCCCCGGGATGGGCTGAAAACATAATCACCGGTATATTTTTCGTAGCCTCATTAGTTTTTAATTGTTTGCAAATTGTACGCCCGTCATGGCCGGAAATAAGCACATCTAAAATAATAAGATCCGGATTAAACGTCTCAATTTTTGGAAAAGTATTCTCTCCTTTTGCAGTAACTTCTACTTCGAAACCCTTCATTGTCAAAAGGATTTCCATGACAGACAGAATATCTATATCATCATCTACAACTAATATTTTTGACATGGTAAGGCTTTCATAAATGGATAAATAGTTTTAGTATGTCAGAGGTTCTTTCGATCGAAATTATTAAACACCTGATGAAAGGTAGCTAAATAAAGGCTACCATGCCTGCAAATCTATTCCGAAAAACTCGCTGCAAATATTATAAGTAAGTCAGCTTTAAGTAAGTTAGCTTATTTTTTTATTTAAATTTTCATTGATAGCTTCCAAAAAATCCTCTGTGTTAAGGTAATCCGTGCCCTCAGAAACTTTGTTGCCTTTGATACAAACTGCAAGGTCTTTTGTCATTTTGCCACTTTCAACTGTTTCTATACAAACGTGCTCCAGCGTATTACAAAAGTTTATTAAAGCTTCATTGTTATCAACTTTACCACGAAATGCAAGGCCTCTTGTCCAGGCAAAAATTGACGCGATTGGATTGGTCGAAGTTGGGTTGCCTTTTTGATGTTCACGATAATGGCGGGTAACTGTTCCATGCGCTGCTTCTGCTTCCATTGTTTTTCCATCGGGTGTTATTAATACGGATGTCATTAAACCTAATGAACCAAAGCCTTGTGCAATGGTATCGCTCTGCACATCGCCGTCGTAATTTTTACAAGCCCAAACAAAATTGCCATTCCACTTTAGTGCGCTTGCCACCATATCATCTATCAGGCGATGCTCGTAAACGATGTTAGCTTCTTCAAATTTAGATTTGAATTCTTTCTCATAAATATCCTGGAAAATATCTTTAAACCTTCCGTCATATTTCTTAAGTATGGTATTCTTTGTTGAAAGATAAAGCGGCCATTTTTTGCTAAGCGCCATATTGAAACAGCTTCTTGCAAAACCAGAAATACTTTCATCAGTATTGTACATGCACAAGGCAACGCCATCGCCTTTAAAGTCATAGACTTCAAATGTTTTTGCTTCCCCTCCATCTTCAGGCGTAAACGTCATAGTAAGTTTTCCTTTACCCTTTATAACGGTGTCGGTTGCTCGATATTGATCTCCGAATGCGTGACGGCCAACAATGATCGGCGCTGTCCAGTTGGTTACAAGGCGTGGAATATTATTAATCACTATTGGCTCACGAAAAACAGTTCCGTCCAAAATGTTTCTGATAGTGCCGTTCGGGCTCCTCCACATTTGCTTCAGCTTGAACTCTTCCACCCTTTGCTCATCGGGTGTAATGGTGGCGCACTTTATTCCTACGCCATATTTCTTTATAGCATTTGCTGCATCTACTGTAACCTGGTCGTCGGTTTCGTCGCGGCTTTCCATTCCAAGATCAAAATATTTAATCTCCAGGTCGAGGTAGGGTAGTATTAGTTTGTCCTTAATAAATTTCCAAATAATTCTTGTCATTTCATCTCCATCCAATTCTACCACAGGGTTGTCAACTTTGATTTTGTTCATGTTTCAGGTTTATAAATAATTAGTGAAGTATATTTTGCAATGTTATCGAAATCTTTGTCGTTGTGAAAAAGTGAAATATTATTTTCAATACAAATCGCAGCGATAAGACAGTCATTTGGCTTTCTTATGGTAATCCTTTTTTTCCGTAAAAATCTATAAAGCTCCGCAGATTTAAGAGAGACGTTAACGTAATCTATAGTAATATATTTGAAAGCTAACATCCATTCCCTGGTAAACTCAAATATTTTATCTTCTTTGATTCCCTGTAAGGTTTCCTGCAAAATAACAGGTAGAATAATTACTTCATTTACATCAATTAGATGATTAATTATTTGTGCGTTTTCGTTTTGTAATGATTTGAAATAGTCTATCCAGATGCTGGTATCAATCACCGTTCCATTTGTCATAAGTTCTCATTTTATCCAGATCGCCAATCCATTCAACTTTTCCTTGCAAGGTTTTCATTAATTGTCTTTTGTGAAACTTGATTAACTCAGACAAGGCATAGTTAACTATTTCTTTTTTGCTTTTTAATTTTGAAAGTTTCATAGCTTCCTCCATTAATTTGTCATCTATATCAATATTTGTTATCATGCTAAATAATTTTTAGATACAAATTTAGTTACTTCAATACAGATAGTATTTATGTCCCTACAAATTCCTAATCACCTCATCCGCAAATTCACTTGTTTTAAGCAGTGTTGCGTCTTTCATAAGATTAAAAAAGTCAATGGTTACCTTTTTATTTTTAATCGTCTTACCGATACCGTTAGTTATCAATTCCCCGGCTTCTTTCCAGTTCATATAATCCAGCATCATCACGCCGCTTAATATTACCGACGAGGGATTCATCGTATTGGTGTTTGCAAATCTTGGCGCTGTACCATGCGTTGCTTCAAATACAGCATAGCCGGTAAGAAAATTAATATTTGCGCCGGGAGCAATTCCTATACCGCCCACCTGTGCAG
>JALYYM010000013.1 GCA_030946565.1 Bacteroidota bacterium
CCGCATTGGATAAAAGGAAAATCAACCCCGCAAGAAATGGCTTGTGGCCTCGAAAAAATTATTGATCACTTCGATCATATTTGCCAGCTTGCAGGAAATGCTTTATATATAGGCATTGGTTCTGATCTTGATGGAGCTTTTGGCCGGGAGCAATGTCCTTATGATATTGAAACTATCGGAGACTTACAAATATTGCCTTCACTGCTCTACAAACGCGGTTATACAAAAGAAGATGTTGAAAATATTATGCATGGCAACTGGTTGCGGTTTTTAAGAAATGCATGGAAATAATTAGCGGTATGTCTTTTAAATCATTGCATCAATCGGGTGATTTTCAAAATGTCGCAAGGATGTCAACCTTTCAACAAGTTAATTTAGATTTAAAAACTCTATCTGGAAGGTTGACAACCTTTAACCCAGGGCGACATTTTGGGATGCTCCCTTCAATCATCACTGCGCTTTCACAAATTTGTTCTGTTACCTTTGATTAAATATAATATTCTGGTATGGTAAAAATGGGTGAATACAACTTGCTAAAAGTTATTAAAGAAAAATCTATGGGGTTTTTTGTAGATGATGGAGAAAACGGCATTTTGTTGCCAAAGCGATTTGTGCCTGCGGGTACTAAAATTGGTGACGAGATAAAAGTTTTTTTGTACCATGATGGAGAAGACAGGCCCATTGCAACAACGCAGCAACCTTACGGAGTGTTAGGCGATATTGTGAAATTGAAAGCCGTAAATGTTACACACCAGGGTGCATTTTTAGATTGGGGATTAATGAAAGATTTATTTGTGCCCAAATCTAAAATTCAAAATTTTATGCGGGTGAATGGAGAATACCTGGTAAAAATATTGATGGACGAACAAACGGGCCGGTTGACCGCTACAGAAAAACTTGAGCCATTTTTATCAAACGAAAATTTGAGTGTAAATGTAAAAGATGAAGTGGACCTGATTGTTTATCGCAAAACTGATATTGGTTATGAAGTAATTATTAATAATGTCCACAAAGGTATTTTGCATTTCAACGAAGTGTATAGAAATATTGAAATAGGTGACCGGTTTAAAGGATTTATAAAAAATATTTTACCTGAAAATAAAATTGATGTTGTTGCCGGAAGGCAAGGCTACGAAAGGGTAGAAGACGAAACCGGCAAAGTCTTGCGCTTACTAAAAGAGAACGATGGCTACCTTCCTTATCACGATAAATCTTCGCCGGAAGAAATCTATTCTTTTTTCGGCATGAGCAAAAAAACTTTTAAGATGACCACCGGAAATTTATATAAGCAACACAAATTATTGTTTACTCAAACAGGAATTCAATTGATCGCGGAATAATTTAATCCCGGAAATTATTAAGGCAGGCGTTCGTTATCTGAACTAAAATTGCAGGGTAAATGCAGTCCCTTCTCCTTCCTTTGATTGCACGTGTATATTTCCTTTATGCAGCATCATTATTTGTTTGCAAAGGCTTAGCCCGATGCCACTTCCGTTTTTCTTTGTACTGAAGAAAGGGATGAATATTTTATCCATTACTTCTTCCGTCATTCCTACGCCATTGTCAGTCACTTTTACAACTACCTTTTTGTTATTCAATATTGATGCTGATAAAATAATTCTCGGTTCGTCCCTGTCCTTTACAACTTCTATTGCATTTACCACAAGGTTTATCAGTACTTGCTCTATCAGGTTGGTATCAGCATTTACCACGAGATCAGTATCTTTCAGCACGATGTCCATCTCTATGTTTTTCTGTTCAAGCGTAGGTTGCATAAGCTGGTAAAGGCTTTCAAAAAGATCCCTTACATAAATCTTTTTTAAATTAAGCGTAGTGATCTTATTAAGATTGCGATAAGTTTCAGCAAATTTTAAAAGCCCTTCACTTCTTCTTTTTATAGTATCTATTCCGAGCTCGAGGTCATGAACTGATGCAGATTTATTCGTCATATTCACTACCAATTTCTCCAGCCTGTTTTTTAATGTGTCCGCCAGTGACGATATAGGTGCAACTGAATTCATGATTTCATGCGTCATCACACCGAGCAGCCGCTGCCAGGCCTGCGACTCACTTTCATCAAGGGCCTCACTAATATTTTGAAATGCAATGAGCTTGAATTTTTTTCCTTCCGTTTGAAAAGCCGTTGCCGATAATAAAACTTTAAATGATCCTTTCTCCAGGTGCGCCTTAGTAACTTTTCCATCACCAGGTTTCAATACAACGATATCATTGTAGAGGTCATTATCACGTTTTGCAAGGGAATGAAT
>JALYYM010000056.1 GCA_030946565.1 Bacteroidota bacterium
TCTCTTTTATAAAAATGAAACAACAAATTCTTTTACAGGTAAATGATCTCACGGTAAGTGTTACAGGAAAATGTGTATTAAAAAATATATCTTTTACTGTTAATGAAGGAGAATGCCTTGCTATCGTTGGCCCGTCAGGAAGTGGCAAATCAACATTGATAAAAACGCTTGCATCAAAGCATCTCCGTAAAGGCAATATGAACTTTCATAACGGTAAGGGTTATCCGCCGCATGTTGCCGTTATCTCACAGCAGCATCAATTTAAAAATCTTTCCAATACGGCTAACTTTTATTACCAGCAAAGATTTAATTCCGTTGATTCGGAAGATTCACTAACGGTAAATGACGTATTGCTTGCCTCTGTAGCCAACAAAAAACTAATCCTGGAAATACTTGAATTGCTGGGTATTTCGCATGTTCAATTTTCACCGCTGATACAATTATCAAACGGGGAGCATAAAAGGTTTCAACTAGCAAAGGCCATTCTGCAAAATGCTGATTGGCTGCTGTTGGATAGTCCATATACAGGGCTGGACATTGCTGCAAGAAAACTACTAAATACAATTTTAGATAAGCTTGTTGCGAAAGGCATGCATTTTTTATTGGTGACTTCTCTTTCCGAAATGCCTTCATCTGTTACACATATTGCATTGCTTAAAAATGGAGAGTTGCAGTCAAAAATGTCATGTGAAAATTTTAAAAAATTCAGGCATCAGGTTAAAGTAGAAGAATTGTTACCATCATTGTCTTTAAAAATGATGGAGTTGGTAACACCTGCATATTCTTATGATGATTTTTCGCTTGCAATAGAAATGGTGAGCACAAATGTCACCTATAACAATAGAAAAATTCTTGACGATATAAATTGGAAGGTAAACAAAGGGGAACGCTGGAATGTAACAGGCCACAACGGTTCAGGCAAGTCAACTTTGCTCAGTCTTGTAACCGGCGATAATCCGCAGGCATTCGCAAACGAGATTTATCTCTTTGATAGAAAAAAAGGAAGTGGCGAATCTATTTGGGATATAAAGAAAAAGATTGGCTATATATCACCAGAATTACATCACTACTTTATGCCGGGTGCATCTTGCTTTGATGTAGTGGCATCAGGGCTGTTCGATACAATTGGGTTGTTTAAAAAGATCAGTGAAAAGCAACAGGCACTTACGGAAGAATGGATGTCGCTTATGCATATTAGTCATTTTGCAAAACGATTATTTAGCCAATTATCAAATGGCGAGCAAAAACTGGTTTTGTTAGCACGTGCGCTAATAAAGAATCCGCCACTATTGATTTTGGATGAACCTTGCCAGGGACTCGATCGTGAAGTATCCACATGGTTCATTTCATTAATAAATAGTATCTGTTTAAAAATGAATAAAACGTTGATTTATGTGAGTCATTACGAAGAAGAAATTCCCTCATGTATTACAAATACTTTAAGGCTTAAGCAAGGGAAAGTTGCAGCATGATAAAAAGAAAAAATAGAGAAAGATGAAAAAAAATATTGCTGTTATAATGGGAGATGGTATAGGCCCGGAAGTTACAAAGCAATCTATAAGGGTTTTGAATTCGATCGCAGAAAAGTACCACCACGAGTTTAAATTTTCTTATTGCCTCATGGGTGCTATTGCTATAGACAAAACCGGGGATCCGCTCCCACAGCACACCATAGATACCTGCCTTAAAAGTGATGCCGTTTTGCTTGGTGCTATCGGTCATCCGAAATATGATAATAATCCTTCGGCAAAAGTACGCCCGGAGCAAGGCTTGCTCAGGATAAGGAAGGAGCTGCAACTATATACCAACATTCGTCCTGTAACTACTTATCCATCTTTGCATCATCTTTCTCCGTTGAAAGATAAGCACCTGGAAGGAATTGATTTTATCATTTACCGTGAACTTACCGGTGGTATTTATTTTGGTAAAAAAGAATTAAGTGAAGATCAGAATGAAGCTTCAGATTTATGTGTGTATTCAAGAAGTGAAGTAGAGCGGATTGCTAAGCTTGCCTTTGAAGCTGCGCAAAAAAGAAGAAAAAAATTAACCCTTGTTGATAAAGCAAATGTGCTGGAAACATCAAGGCTTTGGAGACGTGTGGTGCAGGAGAAGTCAAAAAATTATCCCGATGTGAAAGTTGATTATATGTTTGTTGACAATGCTTCTATGCAGGTAATTGTAAATCCAAAGCAGTTTGATATAATGCTTACTGAAAATATGTTTGGGGATATTTTAAGTGATGAGGCAAGTGTTATCAGTGGCTCGCTGGGATTGTTGCCTTCGTCTTCTATTGGTAATGATTCTGCCTTATTTGAGCCTATCCACGGCTCTTATCCGCAGGCAGCCGGAAAAGATATTGCTAATCCTGTTGGTTCTATTTTATCAGCGGCTATGATGCTCGATCATTTTGGGCTTACAGAGGAAGCAACCGAAATCCGGAAAGCAATTGCATGGAGCCTTGGCAGCGGTTTCGTAACGAAAGATATAGATCCAATGAATTTTTATTATACTTCTACCATCGGAGAGCTTATAAGTGATTTTATAGAAAATGATAATCTTTCGAAAGTAAATTCCAATAATATTGCTTTAGGCAAAACCACAA
>JALYYM010000059.1 GCA_030946565.1 Bacteroidota bacterium
ACCTAAGAAAATCAGTGGAAATGATTATTGGTATTACTCCCCGTTAAGAGATGAAAATACACCGTCATTCAAAGTGAATAAAAACAAAAATGTATGGTATGATCATGGCCTTGGAAAGGGCGGTAAACTGGTAGATTTTGTAATGGAATTCCATCACACGAATGTGAGTGAAGCATTGCAAATGATTGTTTCTTTTCACGGGCAAAATTCTTTTAAAAATCATCCCGAAAATCCGCTCTTTCACCAGCAGGAAAACGGAGTATTTAATAGTACGGAAGCTGGAGAAACAGCTATTAATATAATAGCCGCAAAGCAACCCATACAAGACCTTGTGCTTTGCCGCTATTTAGCGCAAAGAGGGATCGAAAAAAGTGTTGCTGACAGGTATTGCCATGAAGTCCATTTTACGAATACCAATAAAGAAAAAATATACCGGGCAATTGGCTTCAAAAACAATGCCGGAGGATATGAATTAAGGAACGAATATTTTAAAGGAAGCAGCTCTCCCAAATGGGTAACATACGTCGAAAACAAGTCGGATAGGTTAACAGTATTTGAAGGCTTTTTTGACTTCTTAAGTTATCAAAGCATGCATCAGAATCAGCAGCAGATTTTATCAGGTTTTCTTATCCTTAACTCCCTTTCGTTTTTTGAAAGAAGTCTTTTATTAATGGAGAAATATGATAGCATCCATCTTTACTTAGACAATGATAATGCAGGAAGAGAGTGCACAAAAATTGCTCGAAAAAGATCTCCAAAATTTAAAGATGAAAGTAAACTTTACCGGGGCTACAAAGACTTAAATGATTGGAAAATAAACTTTGGAAAAATCCTAAAAAACAGACATATAAAACAAGCTGCCACCATCAGTAAAAGGCCGGCCATTTACTTTAAAAAATAACCATAAAAGATGGAACAATTTTAATGATCCCGATAGTAAAACAATTAAGATAGGCCAGGACAAAAAAACTGCTTTAGGAAATTAAATCATCTTTAAAATCAAAAGACAAAGAAAATGATGAATAAGGAATTTAGTTACCATCGGAGGTGACGGCAAGATGTACAAACGTGGCCACGTTTGAAATCCTGCCCCTTCACTCCGGAGTCGTACGGGGTATTTAAAGACCTAAAAAAAATTACTTCAAAAGATAAAAAACAGCACATGAAGAAGCGAGATAAAGAGGTGCGAAATATCATTATCAAATTTCGGGTGAATGAAAATGAAATGATGCGTATAAAAAAATTGCTACATAAAACCACGGAACAAAGTCTTAGCAATTACATGCGGGAGCTGGCTTTGAATAAGCCAGTTACGGTCTACTACCGTAATCAGTCAGCCGATAATTTTTTACATGATATGTTGCTTTTGAAAAAAGAATTAAACGCCATCGGTAATAATTTCAACCAGGCAGTACATAAACTGCACATACTTGATAAAATACCTGAGTTTAGATTTTGGGTAAATCATTATGATGGATTACATCGATCGCTTGTAAATAAAGTGGAAGAAATAAAATTGAAAGTCGGTGAGTTGTATTATAAATGGTTCCCAAATTGAATATACCGAAAAATATGGGGTTGCATTGAACCAAAAAAAGTCAGGTATTGGGAAGCCTCTTTAAAACCTGCTACCGTCTGGTACTATGATCTGTCATTAGATGATTTTTAAAAGACATGTTGATGCTGAAAAAAATTAAATACTTTGGCAATAATTTCAACCAAGCCGTGCACATTTGAATTTCCAACCCAATTTGAAATTAGTTAATTTAACACTGAAGAATTTAGTTAGTAACTCCAAAGGATAACACGGAAATTTCTAAAAAGGTGTTTTCACTATTTTATCTTACCACTCCTTTCATTATCTTCACATATCCAATCTTATTAAACCCCCAAACGTCTCTCTAAAACTATTTTTTATTACTCCGTACATTTTTAAATCTAATAATTTAAAAGAATGCCGGAGGACTATAAGCCTGATAATAAAAATATTTCTTCGAATAACACAAGTGGAGATGGTGCCAAACCCAAATCTAACCAGGTAGAAATTCCATCAATCTCCCTACCTAAAGGTGGAGGCGCTATTAAATCTATTGATGATAAATTCCAGGTGAATGCCGCCAATGGCACAGCAGGCTTTAGTGTTCCTTTTCCGTTTTCTCCTTCACGCAATGGCTTTATGCCTGGCCTGGCATTGAGTTATAATTCCGGCGCCGGTAATGGAATTTTTGGTTTGGGCTGGAATGCAGAGCCACCTTCCATTACAAGGAAAACAGAAAAAAAATTACCTGAATATAATGATGTTGAAGAATCAGATACTTTTATTTTTTCAGGTGCAGAAGATTTAGTTCCTGCTTTAAAGAAAGATGAAACGGGCAGTTGGATTAAAGATGAAAGCTCTGATGGAACCGTTAAACGCTACAGGCCAAGAATTGAAGGCGGATTTGCCCGCATTGAAAAAATTACCGAAACAGGTGGAAATGTTTACTAGAAGGTGACCTCAAAAGATAATATCGTTTCTGTTTTTGGTAAAAGTAAATCTGCCCAAATTTTTAACCCTTCCAATGAAGCAAAAATTTTTAAATGGTTGTTTGAATTTAGCTATGACGATAAAGGGAATTGCTTTCAGTATGAATATAAAAAAGAAGACAAGATCCCAAATGATCTGTATGAAAAAAACCGCCTAAATGATTTTTCAAAATGTACCAATGTTTATTTGAAACGGGTAAAATATTGTAACAAAATTCATTTCGACAAAACAACGATCAATCTGGCAGATTGGCAAAATTTCCTGGATAGCATCGAATATTTATTGGAGTTGGTTTTAGACTATGGCGGGCACGATGTAACGAATCCACAACCGGGCGAGGATAATGGATGGATAGGCAGGCAGGATGCATTTTCTGATTATCGGGCAGGTTTTGAAATCAGGACTTACCGTTTGTGCCAGCGTGTGTTGATGTTTCATCATTTCCCTGAGTTGGGAGAACGGCCTTGTCTTGTTCGCTCCATGAATTTTCACTATGATTCAGGGACTGCATTTACCTTTCTGCAATCAATCATTCAAACCGGGTATATAAGAAAACCGGATGGAACTTATACTTCAAAATCATTACCGCCGGTTGAATTTACTTATGAATCTTTAGGCTGGAACACGGAAGTAAAATCGTTGCCTAAAGAGAGTTTAGAAAACCTGCCTGTTGGCATTGATGATCAATCATACCAATGGATTGACCTACCGAACAGGCAAACGGATGGTATTATAAAAGAAATTCCGGTGACGGAAACTTTAATCCGGTAACATTAGTCTCTCCAAAACCTTCATTCAATGGCCTGTCAGTGGGTGCCGTTCATTTCCAGGATATAGAAGCCAACGGCCAGAAATCTTTAGTGAGCAATGATATGAATGGCTACTATGAATTTACCGCCGAAGATGACCCGATAGCTATCGGGGGTGGCTGCCTTTCAAAAATTTTGATGAAGTACCCAATATTGATTTACGCGATCCTAACTTAAAATTCCTTGATTTGAATGGTGATGGTAAAGCAGATATATTGATTACCGAAGATGATGTTTTTATTTGGTATGCTTCAAAGGGAAAGAAAGGGTTTGAAAACTATCAAACAAAAAGAAAAATTTCGGATGAAGAAAAAGGCCCCAACATTGTTTTTGCTGACGGCTCTCAATCTATTGTTCTTGCTGACATGAGCGGCGATGGATTAATGGACATCGTTCGGATACGCAACAAGGAAATTGTTTACTGGCCTAATCTCGGTTACGGAAAATTTGGTGCAAAAGTCAGTATGAGCAATGCCCCCAAATTTGATCAGCCCGATCATTTCAACCCGCAATATATAAAACTTGCAGACCTCGATGGCTCCGGTATTACGGATATTGTTTACCTCGCAAAAGATGTCTTTAAAATTTACTTTAACCAAGCTGGCAATAGCTGGAGCGAAGAAAATATTGTGCATGGCGTAAATCCGCCTCCTTTTCCAAAGGTGGATGATCATGCCAATGTGAACGTGATTGACCTGTTGGGGAATGGAACAGGTTGCATTGTATGGTCATCTCCACTTCCAAAGTATTCAGTTAACCCTTTGCGCTAAATTAATTTGATGAATGGCAGAAAGCCGCATATCATGACTTCATATAAAAACAATATGGGTAAGGAATGTTTTATGGAATACAGGCCTTCTACCTTTTTTTATTTAAAAGATAAGAACGCAGGCACACCGTGGATAACCAAATTACCATTCCCTGTGCAATGTGTAAGTGAAGTGATTGTTATTGATCAAATAAGAAAAACGAGGTTCACCAATCAATACAGTTATCATCACGGGTATTATGATTATAAAGAACGTGAGTTCAGAGGCTTTGGAAGAGTAGATCAAACCGACACAGAAGATTATGAAATTTATTGGTTCTTCGGTAAAGTTAGTGGAATGGGGCAAAAAGATGAATGATACATTTGCCTTAAAAAGCTAAATGGAATTTGATAAAGTTTTGTCTGATATTTTAGAGGTGAAGAAGCCTTGGTTTATTCGTGAAATAGATGTTCATAAAGGAACAAAGAGC
>JALYYM010000638.1 GCA_030946565.1 Bacteroidota bacterium
TCTTTCTTCTCAACAGGAGCAGCTACTACTTGCGTTCCTTTATCTTCAACAGGTGGAGCAACTATCCCAAGATCTTTCGTGCCTTCTACTGTTTTTACATCCACTTTCGCTTCTTCAATTTGCTTAACCTCCGGTGGTGGTTTTATTACCTCTTCATCTTTTACCACTTTTGGCGGAGTAAAGGCGATGGTGGCTACAGGCGGCGGTGGCGGTAATTTAGGTGGCGGCGGCGGTGGTGGTGGCGGTGGCTCATTCGGCTGAATCTTTTCCAATGTAAGGTCTTTTACTTTCATCTCTACCGCATTATCCTTAGCAGAAAGATTATCCATTATAACAGAGACGATAAAAATCAAAGCTATAATAACAATAGTTGTGACCAGAGCTATTGTGATACGCCTGTTATAGGTTTTACGTAGATCATAAGCCCCATACTCCTTATTTTTCCCCTCGAAAATTATATCGAGTAAGTCGGCCTTTAAAATTTGATTAGCTTCCATTTTTAATTTTTTTAATTAGATACACGAATGTAAATTTTCCATAAAATTACTTAACGCCACCCGCTTGTTCTGTCGCTTGTATTTTACTATACTCATCCGGCGTTGGGTCAACCATTGCGTACCTGCTTATGTCATTGATGCTCATTTCATCTAATACATCTACAGCATTTTTATAAGAAGCATCTTTATCCGGTTTAATAATGATGAACAAATCATCCGCAGGAGTTGACTTCTTTTTATCCAAAATGATTTTTCTCAAATCTTTGTAACCGGTAGTTTGCATGGTAGCCGGATCATTACCGAAATAATAATAGATCACATTTCCCTTACCAAGCATCAGGGTAAGCGAACCAGACTCTTTTACCTTATTTATTTCATCTGGCTTATCCGTGTCTTTTGGCATCGCCAGGTTCATAGATGTTGGCTGCGACATGGTTGTGGTAAATATGAAGAAAGTTATCAGCAAAAAACCAAGATCAACCATCGGTGTAAGATCTACCCTTGTTGACGCCTTTTTAGCTTTTTTTACGCCGGGGCCTTTTTTATGGCCACCGCCGCTCTTTACTTCCATCTCTGCCATAGTAGTATAATTTTAATTTTTTAAAATAGTTTCTTAGCCGAGTTATTGATTCTGCTCTGCCATATTCTTTTTATACAGTTCACTTCCTTCCGGCACGTCTTCTGCGTTAGTCACCAGGTTATATTTATATATGTCATTCTTTTTAAAAGCTTCTATCACATTTTTGAAAGCCGGATACTTTGCAGCATTATCACCTTTAATATAAAAGTTTATCTTATTCCCCTGGTTGGCTTGTACCGCCGCGCTTATCCATGCCTGAAGCTCGTTGTTCGTACTATCAGTTGGAATACCGGCAAGTTTTGTTGCCTTCATTTGTTCTACATTAAGTCTTGTAAACTGGTTAAGCTGGCTTAGGGGCACCCCGACAAATGATGCCTGTTTAAAATAGTTTACATCATCAGGGCTAAATTTTAAATTCCTCTCTTTACCAAGCTCGTCAAGAACATCTCCTCTCATTTCATCACTCATATCAATAAATACCCTGCCCTCCTTATCAATAGAGACTTTAAATGCATCCTTGTCTGATGCCGCTTTTGACGAAACTGAACTTGGAGGAGTTACCTCAATCGCTTCATCCGGTTTAAACTTCGTGGTAAATATGAAGAACGACAATAATAGAAATGCAACATCACACATCGCAGTCATATCAACCGATGTACTTCCACGCTTTATTTTGGCTCTACCCATTGTTTTAAAATTTATATATTAGATTCAACTCTTATAAAATTCCATAAAGTTATTTGTACATTGAAGCAAAGCTCTGCGTAAGTGTAAAGCCTGACTCGTCTATACCATAAGTAATACCATCAATTTTAGTGGTAAAAATATTATAAGAGATAATAGCGAAGGCAGATGTACCAATACCAAGGGCTGTATTATAAAGAGCCTCGGCGATACCTTTTGATAACTCTCTCGCCGCAGCACCACCACCCGATTCACCGAGATTACTAAATGCACGGATCATACCAACCACAGTGCCCAACAAACCAATTAATGTAGATACTGAAGCAAGGGTTGAGAGGAACACAAGATTTTTTTCAAGCATTGGTAATTCCAGAGCAGTTGCTTCTTCTACTTCTTTTTGAATAGCAAGTACTTTCTGTTCTGTATCAAGTTCATTATCCGTAATCATCGCTTTGTATTTGCGAAGGCCGGCTTTCATTACATTTCCCACAGAGCCTCTTTGCTTGTCGCACTCTGCGATAGCGGCATCAACTTTTTTATCAGCAAGATAAAATTGTACTTTTCTAATGAAGTCAGCATTGGAGCCTTTGCCGCCTGCCCTGGCAACTGTAAGCCATCTTTCAATCACGAATGTGAATACGATAAGAAAGCAACCGATAAGAACCGGCACGATGATACCACCTTCATACATTCTGGCAAGGTCACCTTTGGGGCCTTCTTGTTTGGGCCAAAAGCCGCCATTCGGATCAGGAGAAGTGAAATTACTGTTGCCCCCGATAACAAACCGCCAAATAACATAGCCTGCTATAATACAAAGTATTGGAGCAAGTAAAGAAATAATATTGTTTGACTTTCTTGCCTGCACTGAAGTAGTGGCCTTTACTGTAGAGTTTGCAGGTGTATTAGTTTCTGCCATAACGATAGGTTTTTTAAATGTTTAAGATGAAATGAAGTTGGTTAAAAATTTTATATCACAATTCTAACGAAAAAAAATCTTTTAAACCTATTATGTT
>JALYYM010000070.1 GCA_030946565.1 Bacteroidota bacterium
TGAAAATCTACAAATGATTTTTCTCCAGCATTGTTATTGAATTTTCCTGTTTTCCCTGTATGATTTTTTTACAATTGACAGTGCCGCAATTACAAATAAAACTTTCCATTTCATTATTTAAAAAGCATGTATAGTCAAGCGTAAGTTCTTCTCCTTTTTTTATCGCGGAGGAGGCAACAACATTCAATCCCGCATACTGCGTGTTCGGATTACATGAATGATTTTGCGGAGCCCATTGTGCAGGTTCCACATCCCATAAAATATAGATCTCATCACTTACCGGCCATGCATATCTTTTAAAATTGCTGATCTCGTCCATAGTCCAGTTTTGTTCCACGAACTTTCTTGTTACCAGCCTGTGTGGTTTTTCTTCGCAGCTAAAAATTACTTCTCCTGCATTAATGTCTTTCATCGCATAAGTGCCATATCCTGACAGGGAATTTCCCTTCACAAAATATTTCTTTTTCTTTTGATCATGGCGATAGATCCCTTCCTGTATAATTGTGTTTAGAAATGCCCGCTTACCATCCTGCTCATTCAGCAAAATATAATCCGCTGAACCTTCATATCCATTTTCATAAAATACAGAGCAGGTAAAATTTATCTCCAGGAAAAAAATACTACCATCTTCCTTCACCCTAAAATCAAGCCGGGCATAACCCACACCCGTAAACGCTTTGAATATTCGTGAAGCTGCTGCCCTGAGCTTTGTGGCCAGCGTATCATCTGTACACGGCACATTACATTCTTTGTGTAGTTCCGAAGTTTTAAGAGTGTATGTCTTAAATTTTTTCCCTTCCGGGAAAATAAATTCTAATGGAGTATAAACCGTACAATCATTTTTTGCTCCCGCGTTTGCCGCAACCAGCACAGTAAATTCACGTCCGTGGATATATTCTTCTACCAAAATTTCATCATATTCTTTCAGTAAATCAGTGGCTTTATCTGCAAAGCCTTTAAAGGTTTGTACTAAAGAACCTTCATCAATACCAAGGCTATCACCCGCTTTTGCAGGCTTTATGAAAAGGGGAAAATTCAGGTGACTAAAATCTGTATTAATATCTGCTGCATCACGCAACACAACATATTCCGGCGATGCTACTCCGCAAGTAAAAGCCACATATTTCATCAATTCTTTTGGCGGATCATATAACCGCGCATTTGGGCCGGTGTAAGGCAGGTCTAACAAATCGAGTGAATTTATTACATCTATGGAAGGCACAGACCAATCAAGATAGCCTTCACACAGGTTTATAAAAATATCATACTTCTTTTTTTTCAATTCTTTCAACTGCTTATAAGTATGCAGCTTGTTAAGGAACACATGATCCACTTCATGTCCAGGTAATAAGGGAGTTAAATTTCTTGGCGGATCGTAATATTTGTAATCTACCTCTGTCGTGGAATAATCGGGTTGTAACACACAAATTTTCATGGGAATTATTTTCATGCTATTGTCATTAAATCAATACCAGTTGTGTTACAGGTCTAGTCTTAATAGATTGTTTACGGCTTATCGCTTCTTTAATTATATCTACAATCAGTGAGCCAAACGAGTTACCTGATAAACGCAATATGGCGCCGATGGAAGTAAAGTTTTCATCCTCAGATAAACCACATTGCGAATTCACCTCGAGCACATACAACTTACCAGTGCTACTATCCATGCGGATATCCACGCGGCAATATCCTTTTCCCCTTACCGCTTTATAGGCTTCCAGGCTGAGCTTGCAGATATTATTTAAAAGTGAAAGATCCGGCGTGTGATAATTATAAAAATCTTCATCGTTTTTTACCGGTGATTCATCTTCATACATTTCCCAAAGCCTGTCGAACGATAAAAATTTTTCTACAGACGGGAGAGATTTATTAAAAACTCTTTCTACCGGAAGGAAAACTTTACAATCTTTTGCTGAGGCAGAATTGCCAACAATCAGCGTAGTGAACTCCGGTCCATCAATAAATTTTTCCGCAAGAATACCACCGTTTGCAAGATTCCATCCATGATATCCTTCCTGCAATTTGCTGTACTGCACTTCTAAATTTTTCACACTGTCAACTACTGAATGTATACCAACGCCAAGACTGCCTCCTGAAACTGCAGGCTTTACTATTACCGGGCTGCCGAGCGTTTCGAAAATTGAAATATCATTTTTATTTTCTTCCGAAATTACTTGCCAGGGCGCAGTTAAAATACCTTTGATATCAAACATTTCTTTCATTGAAATCTTTGAAGTGGTGAGGCGGTAAAAATATTCATCGGCGCCGGTAAAGCATAGGCCGCTTTTTTTAAGATGCCTGATTACATTAATGCCGGGCGCCTTGTTGATCTCGTCTCCATCACATAAATTAATCACGACAATATTTTCTGTGGAGGAGCTCGCAATAATGCAATCAATTACCTGCTTGTAGTCTGTATTCGTTACCTGCTGCCACTTCCAGGGAATATCGAGTTCTTTAAAAGCCTTGCTGTACTCTTCTATGCTTTGCGTAAAGTCATAATAATATTCAAGATTTACATCATCAGTTTCTACAAAGGGAGCCAGCACCCAAACGAAAAGGCCATCCGGAAGATTAGGCATAGAAATAATTTAATGGGCATTTATCCTCAGACCTTTTGCAGAAATGTGTTGTTTAATTTTTGCATAATGAAATCAGTAAATTTATAATCAGCTAAAGTTTCCTGTGGTAAAAAAGAAGCGCCCTGTATTTCGTGAAAGCAATTATTTGCCCCACAAAAACATTTGAAAGGCTCAGCCATTGCCCATTCAGTAGACGGATAAAAAAAAGTGAATTCATCACTTGCGGCAATGTCATGAAGACAACTCAATTCCATTTTTGCTGTATCGAAAAAAATATTTGGATTACAGCTATGATTGATATACTGTAAAAATTCCGGGTAAAGTGTTATGTGCAAATCGTCACTCACCTGCACGGTATATTTGTTTGGATGTGGTATTTTTTCCAGTGCTTCAAAGGTGGCAAAAACATCACCTTTGTTGTAAGCAACCGCGGCATGTAAGGATTTTTCTTTTGTAATTATATTCTCGCAAAGTGTGGCAAACCCGTAATGAATTAATTTACTTAAATGGGTGAGAGAATATGCTTCATTACTCATACACGATTGAGGGTTTATTTATATATCTAAATTATTATAAAATTGATATGCCAGCCCATAAATAGATAAAAAACTTATACACAAATGTGAATAGAATCCAGGCAGGTTTTTTAAGGCCACAGTTGGTGAATGGTCATTAGGTCAATTAGTCAATG
>JALYYM010000102.1 GCA_030946565.1 Bacteroidota bacterium
AGCAAATCCTGAAAATCAAAAAGTGGGTTGCCTACCTAAATAGTTTTTTATAAAACTATAGGGAAGCAATCCACTTATGTGTAAGCTTTACTGTGACTCTTTTAATACTTATGATCCGGCTTTACCAGTTCGGGATATTCCTTTTGAAAATGCTGTATTTCAGGAATAGAAACATTTTGTACGTAACCACCATTTGGGTTATTAGCAATGTAATCCTGGTGATAATCTTCTGCTACCCAGAATTTTTTTAAAGGAATTACCTGTGCAGCGATAGGTGCTTTATATTTTCCCGAGGTATTCATTTTATTTATGTAATCGTCTATCTGCTTTTTTTCTGTGTCATTGGTATAAAAAGCAATGGAGCGGTATTGGGTACCACGATCAGGACCCTGGCCGTTTACCTGTGTAGGATCCTGGCCGGCAAAATAAACTTTCAACAACGTGGCGTAAGAAATTTGTGAAGGATCATAATATACCATTACTGTTTCTGCATGGCCGGTATTACCTGTTTCTAAAGATTCATAAGATGGATTAGATGTATTCCCGCCTGCATAGCCTGATACAGCTTCTTTTACACCTTTTACACTTTCGAATAAAGCCTCTTCATGCCAGAAACAACCAGCGGCAAAAGTTGCTTTGCTGTATTTTGAAAGGTCCTCAGTTTTATCAGTTTTCTTTACTGTTTTTTGAGAATAGCATGAAGAACCACCTACGATCAATGCTGAGAAAAATACTGCGATTAAATATTTCATATAATTAAGTTTTACATCCATAAATACGGAGCGATATTTTTTAAAGATGTTAAAGCAAAAATAAAAAAAAGGGCGGTGGAAAGGAGTTAAGGATTGCCCAACTTTCACTTTACTGCAATAGTTCCTTTACAGTAAAGTGAAAGGGAAATCCGGCAGCTACTCAAAAAGATTTTTATTATTATAATCCCGCCAAAAATTGTGAATGGATATAATCAACCACAGCAGGAAGGCTGTTAGTTTCTTCAAAAACTTTTAGCTGCCTGTCTGCGCCGGTGCCGGCTTCCAGCATATTATGTACATTGCCCACTGCGTTACGAATACCAAGCGGCCCGGTTACATCGTCAATAAAATCGAGCAGCTCATATATAAGTACTCTTGTATTTACTTCAGTTTCCTTTCCAAAATCAATAAGGCTTCCTTCAATACCATACCTGCCGGCCCGCCATTTATTTTCGTTGATTAAGGCGCGGGGATAAATAATGAAGTTGAGATTTTCCAATCTTAATTTATAAAGCTTTGCGCATATCCCCTGGAAAAGAGCAGCAATAGTAATGGTTTCCAGTACGGTCATGGGAACATCACAAATACGAAATTCAACCGTATTAAAGAAAGGATGAACCCGCAAGTCCCACCATATCTTTTTTCCATTGTCAATACAGTTCGTTTTTACCAGCAGCTTTACATAATTGTCATAAGATTCAATGCTTTCAAAAAAATCGGGTATACCTGTGCGGGGAAACTTATCAAAAACTTTTGTACGGAAAGATTTATATCCTGTTTTTCTTCCTTCCCAAAAAGGAGAGTTGGTGCTTAACGCATAAATGTGTGGCAAAAAATACCGCGCTGAATTCGCAATATGAATGGCCATTTCACGGTTCTCCATACCTACATGCACATGCAGCCCAAAGATGAGATTGCTTCTTGCTGCTTCCTGGAGTTCGTTCACTATATCAAAATACCGGGCATGGTCAGTAATTAATTGACTTTCCCAGTGGCTAAAAGGATGGGTACCTGCCGCCCCGACCCACAGGCCAAGGTCTTCAGCAATAGCGCTAATGGTTTTACGCAGCGTTCCCACATCCACGAAAGCTTCATCAATGTTCTGACAAATATCTGTACCTACTTCCACTACCGCCTGGTGCATCTCGGCCTTCACTTTATCCTTGATAACTTTTTCTCCTTCCTGTACAATCTTTTGTTCATGGCTCTTAAGCTCACGAGTCACAGGATCTACTACCATGTACTCTTCTTCTATACCTAATGTAAAATGCCTGTAGGAAATGCTGGCCATGGGATGAATTAAGAGTTTAAAATTAAGGATTAAGGATTTAAGGAATTAAGGAATTAAGATTTAAAGATTAAGAATTAAGAATTAAGAATAACGATTGATTTTTTAAATAAAGAAATGACCTAATGACCATTGACCTAATGACCCAATGACCCAATGACCAATGACCAATGACCCCATTGACTTAATGACCTAATGGCTCCCAATAGTTATAGGAATCACTTCTCCACATAAAGCTTCTCACCATTAGCTCCCTTTCTTACATATTCTCCCCAGGTAAGATTGTCTTTATCATCTTCCTGTTGTTGTGCTCTTTCTATTGCGTAATTCGCTGAAGTTTCTACTACCCAGTCAAAGTTTTCCTGGCCTACGCTGGTGATTTCCGCATCAGGCGCCGGATTGCAAAAGTCAATAGCATAAGGCACTCCATTACGTAATGCCAGCTCCACGGTGTTGAAGTCATAGCCTAAGTAATTACATATTTTTAAAACGAGGTAAGTCAAAAGCTCGGTCCTTTCTTTATCCGGCTTAAAATCTGCCACATATCTAAGGTGATGTGGGTTACGCGGTTCGTATGGCATGATGTGAACGTACTTTCCGCCAATGGCATAACAACGATAATATTCATCAAATACTATTTCTTCCTGCAGCATCATTATAAGCTCGCCTGTTTCGCCATGTTTGGTAAAAAAATCTTCGGGGTTTTCAACTTTATATACATTTTTCCAACCGCCACCGGCATGAGGTTTCATGTATGCAGGAAAGCCTATGTAATTAAAAATCGTTTCCCAGTCCATTGGATATTTCAGGTTTGAAAAAGACTGATCCGTTGTATCCACAGGCATGGTGCTCGAAGGGATGATTACGGTTTTAGGAACGGGAACATTTATTTTTACGGCAAGACAATTATTAAAAAATTTTTCATCAGCGCTCCACCAGAATGGATTATTTATAACAGCCGTTCCGCAGATAGCTGCGTTTTTTAAATAAGCTCTGTAAAAAGGGACATCCTGCGATATCCTGTCAATTATTACAGCATAGCCGCTGCTTTCACCCTGTACCACTTTATCTATCAGAACTGCTTCTGCAGTTATATCTTTTATATTTTTACTGTTTATCCTTTCAATTAAAGCCTCGGGGAAGCTTCGTTCCTTGCCAAATAATATTCCGATTTTTTTCATGATATTTTGTTTGAGTTGCTATACGAAGCCGGGAAGAAAATTAAAGTAATCAAATATATTTTTTGATTCTGAATATAACAAAATTAAATTTTGTGTATACATAGAGGTTCACATTAAGCAAGTGCGAGAATGTTTGCTCCAGGGAATGTGCCTGCCTGTAATGTTTTTGGAATTTATTTTTGACTATTTTTGATCGCTTATGGAAGCGGAAAAATTGCAAAGCACACTTACTGAAACGCACATTCTTTATTCTGAGTTACTCAAAAGAGATGTAATATTTGATATTTATTTTCCGACAGATATTTCCGAGCCGGGAGAGTTGAGCCTCCTACTTATCAATGACGGTCAGGATCTCGTAACGATGAATTTTAATAACATCCTGGCAGAATTATATATTGCAAAAGAAATCACCCCTTTATTTTGTGTAGGTATACATTGCAGCTCAGACCGTAAGAACGAATATGGCACAGCAAAATTTTTAGATTTTAAAGGAAGAGGCGCCAAAGCGCTTTTTTATCAGCGTTTCATCTTCGAGGAGTTGCTTCCGTTTATAAAAATAAATTACAATCTTTTTTCCTTCAGGGAGAAATCCTTTTGCGGGTTCTCACTGGGAGGGCTAAACGCACTTGATATGGTGTGGAACCATCCAAAGGAATTTACAAAAGCCGGCGTTTTTAGCGGATCGCTCTGGTGGAGAAAAGTTGACCAGGAAGATCCTTCATTTGATGAATATAATCACAGGATCATGCATTCTCAAATACGGGATGGCAAATATTTTCCATGGCTTAAATTTTTCTTTGAGACTGGCACACTTGATGAAACTGCTGATAGAAATAAGAATGGAATAATTGATTCAATTGACGATACACTTTCACTGATTGAAGAGCTGATAAAAAAAGGATATGATCCCGAGACCGATATTCGCTACATGGAATTAAAAGACGGCAGGCACAATGTTGCTACGTGGGCAAAAGCCTTCCCTGAATTTTTAAAATGGGGTTGGGGCGCAGTTTAAATTTAATCAAGCTAATACAAATAATGCTGAAAGGTATAGAGCTATTTTATGTATCTCTTTTACAGAAGATATTTGAATAAGAAAAATATCGGTTGCCTGACCATTCATAATTAAATCCCGCCACGACAACTAATTTGCCGTTCGTTAACATGATATGCTAATAGATTTGACTCAGATTTTTTATTCTATCAAAAACTCTCCGCCGCTTTATAAGGAATCTGTAACCTCTTGCTGCTATGATCATGGATAAATTTTGCGACTTTTCTTTATTCCTTTGCCTGGAATAATAATTCCTTTTTGTCATGTGTAATCACCTATCCACTGGCAACAGGCAGGGCTGAACTTCATTCTATAGTCCGGGTTCATAAAATTGCCACTTTAGAAAAAAAATTAGTAGAATTAATTATTGGGAGAATTGATCAATCTTTAAAAATAAAAATTAAAACAATTCCCGCCAATCTGCCAGAATGAAATCGCCTGTAGTTTTTTTTCTCAGTAGTTTTCTTTTATAAAGATTTTATATCCTTAGCTATTAAAGTTAAATCGGTATTGAATTGATGCCCGCCTTTTTTTATTTCACGAAAAGTTGCTTGCG
>JALYYM010000180.1 GCA_030946565.1 Bacteroidota bacterium
AGCTCGGCCTTGGGCTATCGCCGTATTTTACCGGCTTGCCCTGCCATACAACCGTGTAACCTTTGGCTGCAAACTTCCTCACCGCAAATACATAGTCAGGAATTTCCTTTACACTTATACCTGTGAAACCTGCATGTGTACAGACTATCGGCTGGCGTATGCCGGCAAAATCATCACTATTCCTAAGCTCATATAAATGCTGCCTTGATCCCAGGCTTAAATGTTTAATATCAATGAGTATGTTGTTTTCGTAGCAATGCTTTAATACCCTTATTCCATCATCGGAAATTTTATTGCCTGTAGGTTTGAAGCCGTCATTGCTAAGAAACTGCATACCAAACGCATGATTGCAAAGTGGCGACTGCTCCATGTGTGTAAGGTTCACCGACAGAAGAGAAACATTGCTGCGAAGATCATCCAGGTTGGCAATGATTGCATCTACATCAAAATTTTGCAACTCAGACGAGAGCGTGTGGCAGCCTTCTACGCTGAATACTGCATGTATAGTAGCGCTATCATTTTCATCAAAGTCGCTGCGGGTCTTTAATGGCTTTACCTTTTTATTATTGATACCAAACTGGGTAGCATTGGTGAGTGTATTCCAATCGTCGTTTCTTAATACCGTGTAGGGGTTACCGTTAATTATTGCATTGATCTTATCTTTTTGAAGATATATATTCAGCGGGCCATTGGTGCTTGTTTGAATGAGGCTATCCGTGAGCATGTCTTTTTCGGGAATGTATAACGCCACGCAAACAAGGTTGCAATCGCTGGCAGCAAGCTGCGCAAGGTTTCCCTGCGATTCAAGTATGTAAGGGAATTCCGTGCAGCACTTAAGTATAAAAGGAATTCTACTTTTATCCAGGGGTACCCACGGGCTTAGTTTTTTTAATTGCTTCGCGGCATCCTCTTCGGAAAATAAACATTTCAATGCAGGATGAAGGTGAAAATCGAAGAATGGCATGTTGGCTATTTTTAATTTGTTAGAAAAAAATTTTTGATGTGCGATAACGTTGACAAGAAAGTGGCAAAATGAAATGCTTATAAATGTATTCCTGCCATACTTACTCTATCAATTTCAATTTCAATTTTTGTTATTAATATATTTTTGATAAAAAATTAAGGGCATTGCTTGTCATTACCCTTTCTACAATCTCTTCTGCACTTATAGATTTATTTCGCTGCTGCATTAAAGGGCAGGGCTGGCACACTTCTTTTAAATAATTAAAAGCATGCTTTATTAAATAGTCATCTAAATCATCAATGCTCTCGGAAGTCCAGTAACCATTAATTGGATCAACGATGCCATCGAAGTCTGTGCCCAGCGCCTGGATGCCCCAGGCATACCTCCCGTTCATATCGAGGAGCTCAGCAATATGCCTTACCTGGTTCCAAACCAATTTAGCCCATGCATATAAAATATCCCGGCGATTTATATTACCTCTCGCATTTCTCAAAGCTTGTTTAGAACCTATTCTTCTTTCATCTAACTGGATACCGAATAATCCGCCAGAACTTTCGATTTGTAAAATTTCATCATCAAAAAGATTAATATCATCCTCCATATAAAGCCCTTCCTGTGCTGCCGGCGTAACGTTTCCGCCGCCAGGTTTTGAAAGGCCGGTAGCTCCGGCATGGCTTGCTATCAGCGGGATATTTTGTGCAGGAAATTCAGTTCTTAAAAATTCAAAATAATCTAATCTTGATTGCCGGCTCATGTGTTTGATGTCAATGATAACCGGCCTGATAGCATTTCCATCATCATCTTTTTGTTCACCTAACAAGGCACGGGCAACCGTATAGCCAGCAGGTTTAAAGCCTTCACTCAATCCATTCTCCTGGTCAACTACACATTTCACAAGGCCACCAAGGCTTCGTGCCTGGCCGCATAAGCCATTCCAGAAATGATGGGCAAACGTGATGAAGGCAGGCCTGATATATCCGTTCTTACTTCCCCGAAGTTCTTTCACACGTTGCAATGTTACCTGCAGTACATCATCGGGTATGCCGCCGGGAAAGGTGCCGGATGGTACATGGCTATTCATTACCTGGTCAAAAATATGGCAACCTTCTATAGTGGGTACAAAGATCACTTTTGTTTCTCCAAGTTTTCCTTCACGGTCTGCTAATTCAATATCAGCAAAGCTTCTTGCTATTTGATAGGTTACCTTTTTGCCATTAATTTTCTGTTCAATATTTTCCTGCTGGCCTAAAAAATTCATTTCTATTTTTAGATCCTCCCAATAGCTTTTTAATGCCTGCAAATGATCAATCCTTTCCTGCCCGAATTCTGTCGCAAGTTTAGTAAGCGCATCAGACACAATACCGGTGCCTGCTTTATTTACAAAAAAACTTTTTTCCTGCGGATAAAATGAAAGGCACGCAACACACACCCTGCCTTTTAAAAGGCTGGTAGCATCGCTCTGAATAAAATTAGTAAGGCTGGCAATGTAATTTTTTACTTTGTCAAAAAGGCTCGGCGAATCCTGGTGCCAAAGAGATGACCTGTTTCGCGGATCTTTCGATTGCTCACCGGGAGTAAGATGATAGCTCCGGGCATAAGCTTTAATGGAAGGATGGCAATGTACATCTACAAAAAAATGTGATTCCATGTTTAAGAAATTTAAAAATGAAAATGACTTTTACCATTCAACATTATTCCACCCTTCTCTTATCACCGTTTAGAAATTTTCCTGAAATATGCTGGTAAGCTTCCGAAGTATGGTCACCCGCTTTGCCATCTGGCTTTAAAGGCAAGCCGGCGCTGTTTAATAAACTTTGCAACTGAAAAGCCTGTTGATTAAAATTCACCGGGTCATATAAAACCTTTTCTCCTAATTCTCTTATCTGCGTAATGATATCACTAACGCCAAGGGCTAGTTGTTTTTCCATCATTCTTCTTAACAGCACGCCTGCACCCATTTGCTTTGAAACCGCGTTAGGATCAAACAGATGGTCTTTTACAAATTTACCGCTGGTGTAGTGAGTAGAGAAACTCCATAAGTAAGGCGAATGTATGCCTTTGGCCCTGCTGCCAAATCCATTATAACTTTCAAATGCATACAGCAAGCCGGGTACAGAAGTGTCAGACAAAGGAGCTAAATGCTCCAGGGTTAAAGCATCAACAGCGCTATCTTCCCATTTGAATGGAGGCTTACCCGTTAGCGGCCTTCCCTTGGGAACCTGCACTGTTCTTGCCGAAAGCGGATCACCATTATGCAAATGTGTCTTGAAGTTTAAAGAGCCTTCCATGCAATGGACAATGGCAATAAAATACCAGGGAATATTCAATTTATTTGCCACAATATCGTAGGTCGCTTTATTAGCAACCATCTTTGTGATAACTGCATCTACTTCAGCCAGCTTGTCTTCTTTTATAATGCAAGTGTCAAATAATTGCTGGTATTCACTTCGAAGATCATTATTTAAGGCAGGCATTTGGTTTATTTATATTGTTATGGAATATGTTTTGTCAATGGTAAATGGACGATGATCAATGTACCCAATAAATCTATTGTTCGAAATTGATCATTCACCGTTCAGGTAAGTTTTGCAATTTCGCTGCTAATATTTATAAGGTTTAATGGCGCATAATTTTTTTCTTTAAAATATTTTGTTTGCAAAGGTGAAGCCTTATCTATCACCTTGGAGTAAATACAGGCAATTGAAAACCGGTTGCTTTTGAAATGGCGCCCCAAATAATGTTTACGATTGTATTCCATAGCCGTTCGATTGTGGCAATAAGTAATCCCACTAAAGTCCTTACAAAATTGTGTGTTAACTGTACTATTTGGTCAAGGAAAAAATCTCTTGTTTCCTCTGTGATCTCCCCTGAGGCAATGCCGAAAGCTATTAACGATGCCTGGTTAGCAATGCCCATTAACTGGCGATTAGAAAATCCCCCAACTTCTGTAATATCCTTGTGAAGTATTTCGGAGGTTGTGTCTTTTATTTCAGCCACTAATTGATTTACGTCTAAAGTCATTGTATTTAATTTAAGATGTAATTAATGTTATTGATTGAGGAACTTTTCGTAAGTAAGCGCCTGGTCTAAGTATAGTTGAATGTTTCCTTTGAAAGCCTGCACTTCTAAAGGCCTTAACCCTTGTTTTTGATCTGTCTCCTTCATCTTGGTAAGATTAGCCAATATTTGTTCCAGGGCTGT
>JALYYM010000003.1 GCA_030946565.1 Bacteroidota bacterium
CCTAATTTTTATCCTTCATCTGTAAATGAATTCAGGTCTGCAGATGGGCAGCCAGGCCCTAAATATTGGAAGAATAAAGCCAGCTACAAAATAACTGCCGAGTTAGATAGCGCTAAAGATGAAATCACAGGAAGTGTTACCATTAATTACACGAACAACAGTCCGCAAGCTTTGTCTTTTTTGTGGCTCTATCTCGATGAAAATTTATACAATCTCGATTCCCGCGGACAAGCAAAGACACCTGCGCTTGGCCGTAGCCGTTATGGTGACGTAAATTCTCAATTTAAGGGCGGATATAATATTCAATCCGTAAAATTATTAACTACTGTAAAAGGAAAAATATCAGCATCACAGGTGAAGAATGTCATTAGCGATACACGCATGCAACTTCGCCTTGGAGCTCCGTTGGCAGCAAATGGAGGATCTATTCAAATCAAAATTGATTATTCATATTTCATCCCAAAATATGGATCAGACAGGACAGGAATACAGGATACAAAAAATGGGAAGATCTATGCTATAGCACAATGGTATCCGCGTATGTGTGTATATGATGATATCGAAGGATGGAATACACTACCGTATTTGGGAGCTGGAGAATTTTATCTTGACTATGGTGATTACGACTATACCATAACAGCGCCCGCAGATGAAATTGTTGTTGGTTCAGGCGAATTGCAAAACCCACAAGAAGTATTAACAGCAACGCAAATGAAAAGGTTTGCCCAGGCAAAGCAAAGTGATAAAACAGTTATTATTCGTAGCGAATCTGAAGTGACTGATCCGGCATCTCGTCTGCAAAAGAGTAAGCTTACATGGCATTTCAAAATTAATAATGCAAGAGATGTATCATGGGCTGCCTCAAAGGCATTTATTTGGGATGCTGCAAAAATGAATTTTCCATCAGGAAGAAAAGGTTTGGCGATGAGCGTTTATCCCGTGGAATCAAATGGTGACAGCGCCTGGGGAAGAGCAACCGAATATGTAAAGGGCAGTATTGAAAATTATTCAAAAAGGTGGTATGAATATCCGTACAATACTGCCACGAATGTAGCCAGCAACATTAGTGGCATGGAATATCCAAGCATAGTATTCTGCGGTTATAAAGCAAAGACGTCACGCCTTTTTGGAGTAACAGATCATGAGTTTGGCCATACCTGGTTTCCGATGATTGTAGGAAGTAATGAAAGGAAATACGGATGGATGGATGAAGGCTTCAACACTTTTGTCAATTCTCTTGCAAGCCTTGATTTTAATAACGGTGAATATAAACCCAAGCCCCGCAACAAGACTGCGTTTTACAAATACATGTTTAATAATAGTAGTGAAAAAATGATGAGCGAACCTGATGCTTTAAAAGAAGCAAATATCGGGCTATCATTATATACCAAACCCGGCTATGCGTTAACGTTATTAAGGGATGAAATACTCGGGCCTGAAAGATTCGATTATGCTTTTCAAACTTACATAAAGACGTGGGCATACAAGCATCCAACTCCGTGGGATTTTTTCAGAACTATGGAGAACGCGGCAGGAGAGGACCTTGGATGGTTTTGGAAAGGCATGTTTATAGAAAATTACCGGCTTGACCAGGCTGTTACTGACGTGAGTTATGTAAACGATGATTCCACTAAAGGAGCATTAGTAACTATAGAAAACCTCGACAGAATGGCTATGCCGGTTTACCTGGAATATGAAACAAAAAGTGGTAAAAAAGGTATGGTTAAAATTCCCGTCGAAGTGTGGCAAAATGGTTCAAAATGGATTGAAAAATTAAACACAAATGAAGCGTTAAAAAGTGTAGTAATAGATCCCGAAAACGCATTTCCTGATTACAACTATGATAATAATACCTGGACAAGTAAATAGCCAGGTGGAAAACATTTGATTGGCAATTCATATTTCAAAAGATAAAACTGAATCAGAAACAAACACGGGTATACGGTAAGCGACTGCAGATGTGCAATATTTCCGGCTTATTGGCATATTGGTTTATTACATCTACATTTGCAGCCATTTTATGAAACCTATCACCGAAATATTTCCATTGCTGGATGATCTGAAAAAGATCGTTATCACCTTTCATCAGAAGCCAGATGCAGATGCAATGGGCTCCGGGCTTGGACTGTATAATTTTCTCATGCAGCTCGGCCACACTGTTACTGTGATATCACCGACTAACTGGGCTTCATTTTTAAGCTGGATGCCCGGGGCAAAAAAAGTGCTTGATTTTGAAATGCAAAATGATAAAGCAACCAAGGTCCTGCAGCAGGCGGATTGGGTATTCTGTCTCGATTTTAATGTGCTCAACCGCACCAAGAGAATGGAGCCTTTACTGGTAAGTATAGCTGCTAAAAAAATCTTAATTGATCATCACCAGCAACCACAAGTTGAAGCATTTGATTATGGAATAAGTGATGCTGACAAAAGTTCCACTGCCGAAATGGTCTATGATTTTATAGTGGA
>JALYYM010000266.1 GCA_030946565.1 Bacteroidota bacterium
CGGAGCGAATAAGCTATCATATTTGTAGCTTACCTCAGCTACTGTTTTATTGTAAAAATAACCAGTGCTGCCTGCATAATTTGCAAATAGCATAGTGATTAGCGTGAGCGTATTTATAATAACAAAAGCAGTACATTTTACTTTCATTGAAATTTTATTTGATTTAACAAATATTGAATATAATTGTTTCACTTGGCATGAAATGAAGTTTATAAACGATCACGGAAGGGTAAAAAAGAATAAAATTGATCAATCTTAAAATCGAATAAGTAGTTTTGAAATATGGAAGCAAAAAAAGTAATATTAATAATAATGGACGGATGGGGCCTGGGAGCAGTAAAAGAAAGTGATGCTATTCAGCATGCGAATGTTCCGTTTGTAAGTTCTCTCTATTCAAAATATCCGCACACAACGCTGGTTACATGCGGTAAAGCAGTCGGGTTACCGGAAGGTCAAATGGGCAATAGTGAGGTAGGGCATCTAAACCTTGGAGCCGGCAGAATCGTTTACCAGGAGCTTGAGAGAATCAATGTAGCTATAGAAAAAGAAGAGTTTCAAAAAAATAAAATTTTGCTGAACAGCCTCGATTATGCGAAACAGAATAATAAACCGCTGCACCTTTTAGGGTTGGTAAGTGATGGCGGAGTTCATTCCCATATAAACCATCTAAAGGCAATAACATCTTTATGCAAAGAAAAAAATATTGAAAATGTATATGTCCATGCTTTTACAGATGGACGCGATACCGACCCCAAAAGCGGCCTTGACTTTATAAAGGAGTTGCAGGAACATTTATCAAAAACCACCGGCGCAATTGCAACCGTGACGGGGCGATATTATGCAATGGACCGTGATAAAAGATGGGAGAGAGTAAAAATAGCGTATGATGCATTGGTTAATAGAAAGGGTGCAGCTACTGATAATATCCTGTCAGCGATTGAAGCATCTTATGAAAATAATGTAACCGATGAATTCCTTCTCCCGATTGTAAATGAGAATACCCCAGGTTCATCTATACAAGATGGAGATGCTGTTATATGTTTCAATTTTAGAACAGACCGTTGCAGGGAAATTACCGAAGTACTAACACAATCTTCTTTCCCCGAATATGAAATGAAAAAGCTGGAATTGAACTACACAACCATGACCAGATACGATCATGCATTTAAAAACATCCATGTAATTTTTGAGAAAGATGATTTAGTAAATACTTTAGGAGATATCATCTCAGCAAATAATAAAAAACAAATCCGCATAGCGGAAACGGAGAAATACCCGCATGTAACTTTTTTCTTTAGCGGCGGGAGGGAGGTTCCTTTTGAAGGAGAAAGCAGGATCATGATCCCATCACCCAAAGTGGCCACTTATGACCTGCAGCCTCAGATGAGCGCAATAGAAGTAACAAATGCATTGCTTCCTGAAATTGAAAAAAAGGCGCCGGATTTTATTTGCCTGAATTATGCCAATACAGACATGGTAGGGCATACCGGCGTTTGGGAAGCAGTGATTACAGCTGCCGAAACAGTAGATAAATGTGTAGAGAAAATTGTAACCGCAGCCTTGGAAAATGGATACACTGTATTCTTAACCGCTGACCATGGCAATGCAGATTATATGATAAATGCAGATGGCACACCTAATACGGCTCACACCTTAAATCTTGTCCCTTTTTTCATTATTGATAAAGATTGGAAAGGCAGTATAAAGCCTGGCAAGCTCGGTGATCTTGCGCCCACTATTTTAACGATGATGCATTTGCCTATTCCTCCACAAATGACCGGGGATATTTTGATAGATTGAAAGTAATGTTCTATGAAAAAAATTATCAGGATTACCTTGATTGTACTGCTTATTATTTTGATTGGCATTCAATTTATAAGGCCAAAGAAAAATTTATCGAATACCATGTCAGCGAATGACATCAGTATAACGTACCCGATACCTGCACATGTAGATAGTATACTCAAAACATCATGTCACGATTGCCACAGCAATAATTCTTATTATCCCTGGTATTGGAATTTTCAACCTGTCGCCTGGTTTATGAATGGCCATATAGAAGAAGGCAAAAAGCATTTGAATTTTTCGGATTTTACTACCTATCCCATTTTCAAACAGTATGGAAAATTTAAGCAAATAAATGATGAAGTAAAATCAGGGGATATGCCTTTGAGCTCTTATACGCTCATTCATAGAGATGCACGTTTGTCGGCGCAAGACCAGCATAAGCTGGAAGACTGGGTATCTTCCAGCCGGAAGCAACTTGAGGCGAACTATCCACCGGATAGCCTGGTTAAGAAGAAAAAATAAAATTATTGTCCAATTACTACTGTGGGATAGATTGCGAAGCCGGCCTCTGTATTTTTTTACCTCATCCTTTTAAAAAATATATCCGGAAAATTTAGTTAAGCAAGCAGCAATTATCGTTAATTTTTGTCATATCTTAGTAGGGTTAAACCAAGCGAAAAATATTATGACAGAAGAGCAAATGCTTAAGGGCTGTCTTGAAAATATTGCATCCACACAGGAAGCATTATATAGCCGCTTTAGCCCTCGCATGTTAGGAGTGTGCTATCGTTTTGCCAGAAACCGTGAAGATGCTGAAGATATGTTGCAGGAAGGATTTATAAAAATATTCTCTCAAATACACCAGTTTCGCGGCCAGGGGGC
>JALYYM010000277.1 GCA_030946565.1 Bacteroidota bacterium
ATAGAAGCCCCTGTGGGTGCCTTCTTCGGCATGGCATGGAATGAATATGCCCAACTCAATTCCCTCGCTGTGACTGTGAATCCTGGCAGTGCATTTAATTGTTACTGGAAAATGCCCTTTAGAAAAAAGTGCAAAATAACCATGGAGAATATAAATGACCATGATGCTATGAGGTTGTATTACCAGGTCAATTACACACTAACAGAAGTGGATAATGATGAAGCTTATTTTCATGCACAATACAGGCGCTCGACACCCGCGGAAAATTCTATTCACACCATTGTTGATGGAGTAAAAGGAAAGGGGCAATACGTGGGCACATATATGGCGATCGGCGTTCGTAATAATGGCTGGTGGGGCGAAGGTGAAATAAAATTTTACCTCGATGGCGATAAAGATTATGCTACGATTGTTGGGACCGGCACCGAAGATTATTTCAATGGTTCTTATGATTTTGAAAATGCAAAAACGAAACAGTACCAGGAATTTTCCACCGCTTACTCCGGGTTGCACCAGGTGATAAGGCCAGATGGATTGTATAAGTCACAAGAGCGCTTCGGCATGTATCGGTGGCACATACAGGATCCTATTAGGTTTGATAATGATTTAAAAGTTACTATCCAGGATCTTGGGTGGCACGATGGTGGACGCTATCTTCCTCAAAACTCGGACATCATTACGGTGGCTTATTGGTACCAAAGAGAGCCGCATGCACCGTTTCCAATTTTACCTTCGAAAGATAAGTTAGAGGTAAACTAATTGTATTTTACCGGCCAGCTATAACGCACGAGGCGCAAACAGAAACAACAGAAAATGTCAACAGTCTTTCCAATCATAAGAACCAGCGGGGTCTTACTCCGGCAATTTGTTGATAGCGACCTTGCAAATGTTTTCAAAGGACTTTCACATCCGGATGTTATTAAATATTACGATGTTAGTTACGATACGCTAAAAGCAACAGAAGCACAAATGAAATTCTTTAAAGATCTTGAAAAAGATGAAACGGGTATTTGGTGGGCAGTGTGTTCAATGGATAACAAGGAGTTTTTATGGTGCAGGCGGGCTAAACAGTGTAAGTAAAGAACATAAGAAAGCAGAAATTGGGTTTTGGCTCATTCCAGATTATTGGAACCAGGGAATTATGACGGAAGTAACGCCGTTAATTTGCCAATACGGTTTTGACAAGTTAGGGCTTTATCGGATTGAAGGTATTGTAGAAACAGAAAATAAGAACTGCAAAAACGCATTGGCTAAACCCGGCTTTCGGCATGAAGGAATAATGAAAGATTGCGAGATCAAGAATGGAAAATTTATTAGCCTTGACATTTATTCAAAATTGAAAACCATTTAGCAAAAAAAATTTGTAATTAACATTCGGAATTTTAAAACAATTTTAAAAGCATTATGAAAAAAACTTATCGTTGGGGCATCCTCGGTGCAGGAAGAATTGCAGAAAAATTTTGCACCGCTATGTCAGTTGTTGAAGGTTCGCAAGTGTATGCCGTTGCTTCACGTGACCTGCAGAAAGCGAAGGACTATGCTGAAAAATTTCATGCTGAAAAATTTTATGATTCTTACGAAGATTTGGTAACAGATGCAAACGTTGATATCGTTTATATCGCTACGCCGCATGCCTTTCATCTTGAGCAAGCGATACTTTGCTTGAATAATGGTAAAGCAGTTTTATGCGAAAAGCCGTTGTCACTTTCTTATGAACAATCATCTAAAATGATTGAACTCGCTACAGAGAAAAAATTATTTTTGATGGAAGGAATGTGGTCAAGGTTTATGCCTTCTATAGAAAGAATCCTCTCATTAATAAAAGAAGATGCCATTGGTAAGCCGCAATATTTAGCGGTTGATTTTGGCTTCACGGCACCCTATGATATTGAAGGAAGGCTTTTTAATAAATCCCTGGGGGGCGGCTCTGTACTTGACATTGGCGTATATGCCATCTTTTTAGCCACCCTAGTATTCGGTGAGCCATCAGGTGTTAAATCAGTATCGAAACTTTCGCCGACAGGTGTAGATGAATATGCAAATATGGTATTGCAATATCCCAATGGCGAGACTGCGCATCTCTTGACTTCTATTGTTTTTAATACGTCACTCGAAGCAGAAATTGTAGGGACAAATGGGAGAATAAAAATCAAAAGTCCCTGGTATAAGGCAACTGAATTTACACTCTACCCTAAAGATGCGGAGCCACAGCATTTTTCGATGCCGCATGAATCGAATGGCTTTGAACATGAGATAAGAGAAGTAATGCATTGCCTGGACAATGACTTATTGCAAAGCCCAAAGATGCCGCATGACTTTACGCTGTCTGTTAGTAAAATTATGGATGAAGTGTTGCGGCAGGCGGGAGTTAGCTACTAAG
>JALYYM010000297.1 GCA_030946565.1 Bacteroidota bacterium
GGAACATAACGGTGATGGTTATCACAAAAAATTTCATCACTCTTGCATATACCTTTTGCGGATTTTGCCCTTCCGCCTGCTTGAAAAAAAATGGTTCGGCACCCATTCGAAAAGCTTGTATGAATAACGTAATCAGGATAGATAATTTATAGCATCCGGAATAAATCGCCACCTCATTTTTTGCCGCAGACAGGTTGGCTACAGGCGCAAGCCAGGTAAGCATAATGCGATCAAAAGTTTCATTGATCATTCCTCCGAAACCAGCGATGATCAGTGGCATAGAATAGATCATCATCGTTATCCACAATTTTCTATCGAACTTAAATTCAAAAGAAAAAAACTCTTTATGCAGCAAAACCAATGCGAAAAACGAAGCGCATAAATTGGCGATAATGACGTAACCCACACCGTACGCAGGTTTATAAAAAGTAGCTATGAAACCATAAGGATTTTTTTTAGCTAACGGCGGGCAAACGGATATGAGAAAGTACGTAATTGCTATTTGCAAAATAATAGTTGATAACCTTATTAACGCGTACTTGCGCGGCCGTTGATCCAGCCGCAATTTTGCAAAGGGTAATGTAGCTAACGTATCGAATCCTATAATAAGCGCTGAATACGTAATAAACTCCGGGTGATTATCCAATCGTAATAAATGAGCTAAGGCAGAACGAAAGAAAAGCAGGATAATTATGAGAAAAAAAGTGCTGCACAAGATGGAAATAACAGCCGTGCTGTAAATATTTTTTTTGTATTCTTCTTTCGAAGCAAACCTGAAATAAGCAGTTTCAATGCCATAAGTAAAAATTACATTTAAGAATGGAATAGCCGCGTATAAAATGCTCATGTCACCGTAACCGTTAGTAGATAGGTTCAACGTTAAATAGGGTGTAAGCAAATAGAATAAAAACCTTGCAGCAATAGAACTTACGCCATACCACAATGTTTGTCCTGCCAATTTTTTTATGCTGCTCAAGAAGAATCAGGATTTAAAAAAGTTCAAATTTAGTTTTATAATCTTTAATGAAAGAGAAGGAATGTTACGGCTGCGAGAATCTTTTATTTTTTAAAAAAGAGGTATCCTTTAAAGTGTGTAAAAAGTAAACGATGTCATCTCTTTCCCCATCGGTAATATTAACGGCCTTTCTCAATGATGAATCAAGCGTAGGACTTAGTATAACCCCTGTGCGATAGTGATCAACTACTTTGTATAACGAATACAATCTTCCATCATGCATATACGGAAAAGTAACTGAAACATTGCGAAGACTTGGCACCATAAATTTCAATGAATCTGCGGGATCACCGGTGATTCTCATTCTTCCATAATCCTTCAGATAATCATTAAGCGGAAGCCCATTGTTCCTGAAAGAATTATCAGTAAACAATGGCTCTTTATGACAGTTGGCACAATTCGTTTTAAATAATTCATAACCATGTTCCTCTGCCGGATTAAATGTATCCTCGCCTCTTTTTACTTTATCATATTTTGAATCGGATGAAACCATGGATCCCACAAATTGAGCAATAGCTTTCAACATCCTCTGGCTGTTAACCAGGTTACTTCCAAACGCAGATTTGAACATACGCACATAAGAAGTATCCTTTTTTAATTTCAATAAAACAGAATCAATGTTCTCCGCCATTTCATTTGGAGCGGTCATTGGGGAAAGCGCCTGTACTTCTATGTGATTAACTCCTCCATCCCAGTGATATAATTTTTTCCAGGCAAGATTAAAAAGAGGAGGCGCATTCCTTGTGGTAAACTGATCGTGAAAGCCGTGGCTGAGGTCATGATCATACGTCGCAAAGGCCGCAAATTGCTGATGGCAGGAGGCGCATGCAAAATTTCCGTCCTTGCTTAACCGCCCATCATAAAATAATTTTCTGCCTAATTGAAACCCTTCTTCGGTTAAGGGATTATTTGCAAAAATATTTGAAGAAGGCTTAGGCCAGCCATCCGGAATATTTAGTTTTAAAGGAGTAGTTTTATTTATTTGAAATTGACCTGCTTCATTTGTTTTAGGAGCATCAAGCGCCAGCGCAAATGCGGCTACGAATAAAAAAATCAATATCGTTATCCTGGTTTTCTGCATGAGATATTTCGGAAGCTATTCAGAAATTATTTTTTCAACACTGAACATCTTTGCATAGTTATCGCTAATTGCCAAAGCAAACTTTCCCGGAGAAGTAATGTTCGCATGTTCGGCAATTTTTATATCATTAACTCCTTTCCACCAGGTATTGACATCAGCGTTTATATTAATTTCAGTGGTGTTGCCGGCTTTCAGAATTATTGAATTTTCGCCTGGGAAGTTGAGGTTTATTTTCTTAATAACTTTAAACGGTCCGGCATAGCCGCCGATATGAAATTCATATTTATTATTGACCAGTTTCGACGCGGGAGAATTACCCTCCATCTTAGCCATCACATATCCACTGTTCCATGTCCAAAACATATCTTTAGCGGGATCAAGATCATCCGTATGCGCTCCGGATACATTGTGCAAACTATCAACTCCTAATAAAAATTGTAACGATTTATAATTGCCCGCGGGCAAATTAAAGACTATACTTTGCGACTCTGCTATGCTTTCATCAATAAGATGATAGC
>JALYYM010000334.1 GCA_030946565.1 Bacteroidota bacterium
AAACATTTTTTTTCTTTATTAAGCAAAACAGATGTATCGGCCCGCTCACCAAGCACGAGGCTGAGGGCCCCCACAAGAATACTTTTGCCAGCGCCCGTTTCGCCGGTAATAATATTTAGGTGAGGAGAAAAATGTACTTTGATTGAATCAATTATCGCATAATTCTGTATGTGTAACTGCTGAAGCATTGTACAGGCAAATTACAATATTTATAGCTTGCCCTTCCTGTTTTTGAGGATAGCTTTTATAAATGGAAGAGCAGCCTCATAATCGTAACGACTTTAAACAAAAAAAGAGCGCCAAACAGCACTCTTTTTCTTACTTATAAAAATAATTTATTTTACGTCTACTGAATCGTTCAATTCATCATCTACCAATATGCGTCCGCAGTTTTCACACACGATTATTTTTTTTCTTTGCTTTATATCGCTTTGCTTTTGTGGTGGAATGGCATTATAACAACCACCGCAAGAATCTCTTTCTACAGGTACTACCGCCAGTCCATTGCGATAATTTTTACGAATCCTGTCATAGCTTACAAGCAATCTTTCATCTACATGTTCTCTCGCTGCATCTGCCTGTTTATTATAGTTTTTTTCCTCCTTATCAGTCTCGGCAATAATTTTTTCTAACTCACCTTTTTTACCTTTCAGGTTTGTTTCTTTAGTAGCAACTGCTTTCTTGGCAAGCTCAAGCTGCTTCCCTTTTTCCCCTATGTCTTCAGTGGCATCTTTTATGTGTTTCTCCGCCAGCTTGGTTTCCAGCGTCTGCATTTCAATTTCTTTATTTACCGCCTCAAATTCACGATTGTTCTTTACATTATCACTCTGCTTCTCGTATTTCTTTATCAGTTCGCCAGCGTCTTTTATTATATTCTTTTTATCCTCAATAAATTGCTGCATTCCGTTTATCTCTTCCTCAATGCGGTTTTGACGTGCATGCAAGCCTTCAATTTCATCTTCAAGATCGCTTACTTCAATCGGCAATTCGCCCTTCAAGATTTGAATGCCATCCAGCTTGCTATCTACCTTTTGCAATTTTACAAGAGATAACAATTTTTCTTCTACAGAATAATCTTTTACTTGTGACATATATTATTTATGATTTTTATTTTTGAAACCAAAGCAACCCGCTTAAGCATAATAATTTACAGGGTTGGTTTTAATTTTTGTTTTTTGGACGGCAAAGTTAGGGAATTTTTCCTTCAAAATGTCAGCTAAAAGGCTTATGGTGAATTGTTCGCTCTCGAAGTGCCCAATGTCAGCTAAAAGGATTTCCCCGTCAGCATCAAAGAATTCATGGTATTTTATATCAGAAGTTATATAAGCATCTGCGCCAGCGGACTTTGCTGCAGCAAGAAGGAAGCTCCCTGCTCCGCCGCATAAGGCTATCTTACTTACTTTTTTACTCAGCAAAGGCGAATGTCTTATCACTTGCAAACAAAACTCACTCTTAAGCTTTGACAGCAGCTCTTCTTCGGAAAGTTCTGCAGGGAGATTACCCACAAGGCCGCTCCCGGTATCATTTGTTTCGTTTTGCAAGGCATAAATATCGTAGGCAGCTTCTTCGTAAGGATGCGCATCTTTTAATGACTTAACAATTTTTTTTTGTAAATGGGCAGGAAAAATAAGTTCGATCCTCGTTTCATTTTCTTCATGCCGCTTGCTAATTTCCCCAATATAAGGATTAGCATCTGCGCCGGCTTTGAAGGTTCCGGTACCGTCAACATTGAAACTGCACTCGCTATAATTTCCCAATTTGCCGCCGGCAGTAAACAATGCACTGCGAACATTCTCTGCATTTTCTGTAGGAGAAAAAGTTACCAGTTTCTTTAAAATATTTTTAGCTGGAGAAAGTACTTGCACATCCTGCAATTCTAATTTCTCTGCGATCTTTTTGTTCACACCATTAATAACATTATCCAGATTAGTATGAATAACATAGATAGCAATGTCATTTTTTATCGCAGCAATTATTGTACGTTCAACATAATTGGAACCATTCAATTTTTTTAAGCCCCTGAAAATAACAGGATGATGCGCCACAATCAGGTTGCATTTATTATTTATAGCCTCTTGCACTATTTCTTCGGTAACATCTAGTGTGGTTAAAATGCCTATACAGTCATCAGAGTTTTTGCCGGTCAGAAGGCCGGCATTATCATAATCTTCCTGCAGGCTTAATGGAGCAAACTCTTCCAGGTATTCAATTACATCAATAATTTTCATTGAATTTTTTTTATAAAGGTAGCTCCTGTTTGCAAAACGGGATTGCCAGGTAAAAGGAATCAAATGCTGTGAGCCGAAGTATTACTGGCGATACATATTTAATTCGATTGGAGCGTTGCTACCCCATGGAGCAAATTTAAGCGTAGGTAAATTTTTACTGGTGAATCTCCATGACCTTGTTAAAAAAATAAACTCAGGAGGCATGTCCGGCAGGCTAATATCGAGCTTCCCAAAATCTTCATTGGCCATCCATGTGCCCAAATACACATTCGTTCCTTTCGTCACTTTCAAAGGGCCGTGATAATAATCTGTCTTTAAAAGTACAAATACATAACCGTTATAGTCTGTTGTAAAATCCGCGGTGCTGTCTGTGGCAAGGGTTATTATAAAATCCCTGTTAAGTACGTTGGTTTCAAAATATTTTTCTAATTGTGTTTCGGTTACCCGATCCGCCAACTTTTTACATGAAGTAAAAATTACCAAGGCAGGAATTAAAAGAAGTAATATTTTTTTTAACCTAAACATTTTGAATGCATTTAATTTCCCCGTAAAAAAATTACAAGTTGAGCCGGATATTCAATAAACGCAAATGCAAAAAATATAGTATAAAATTCAAGGCACGACTGACACTATACCTTTCAATACATTAACTTCATTTCCACAAAAATACTATGTTTCACCTACGTAAAATTTGCCTGGTTGTTTTGATGTCGCTTGCAGGAAATAGTGGCTTCTGTCAAATTTTTGGCGCAAACCCACCTTCATTAAAATGGAAGCAAATAAACACAACCAATACAAGAGTGATTTTTCCTTCAGGCCTGGACTCTACCGCCGAAAGAATTACCAGTGTGGTTGAAGGAATAAACTGGGCAACTGAAACTACCATCGGAACAAAATCTAAAAAAATAAATATTCTATTACAGAGTCGTACAACTATTTCAAATGGCTTTGTGGAGCTCGGCCCCTTTAAAAGTGAATTTTACCTTACGCCAACACAGAACAGTTTTGAGCTTGGAAGTTTGCCATGGCCCGACCAGCTTACCATTCACGAGTACCGGCACGTGGAGCAGTATAATAATTTCAATGTTGGCCTGTCGCACATTTTATATTTAGTTTTTGGAGAAGAAGGCCAGGCTCTTGCTAATAATGCCGCCATACCTAATTGGTTTTTTGAAGGCGATGCAGTTTATAACGAAACCAATGTGAGCAAGCAAGGCCGCGGCAGCCTGCCATATTTCTATAATGGTTACCGCTCTCTTTGGAAAGATGGCCGGCAATATAACTGGATGAAATTAAGAAATGGCTCATACAAAGATTTTGTGCCGGATCATTACCCGCTCGGTTATATGCTTGTTGCTTATGGGAGAGAAAAATATGGAGATGAGTTCTGGAAAAATGTTAGCCATGATGCTGCCTCGTACAAAGGGCTTTTTTACCCAATGCAAAGAGCCATCAAAAAATATTCAGGAATTAATTATTCAACTTTCAGAAATAATGCATTTGATTTCTTTAAAAAAGAATTTCAAATTCGGAATGAAACTGCGAAAAGCCCGCCGCCTTATGTAAATGAAGAATATCCTGCCTTTAGCGGTAACAATATTATTTATGTAAAAAGCAGTTACAAACAAGTTCCGGAATTTATTATTAAAGAGAGTAACAGTGCAAAAAAAATCCGTGTTCGTGACAATTCGCTAGATAATCATTTCAGTATAAGAAATGGAAAAATAGTGTATGCCTCTTACCGGCCAAATTTAAGGTGGGGCTACAGCGATTACAGTGAAATACAAATACTGAACATTACTAACGGTAAACAACAAACGCTTACAAGGCATACAAAATATTTTTCGCCGGATATCAGCGCAGATGGAAAACGAATAGTAACCGTTGATGAATCTACAGATGGAAAATGTGCTTTACATATCCTCGATGCCGCTGATGGAAAAATTTTCTCAAAACTTCCTAACCCCGCACATTTATTTTATACTTATCCAAAATTTTTCAGGGATAATAAAATAATATCTGCGGTAAGAGATACTATCGGAAAAATGTCGCTGGCAGAAGTAGACCTTAAAACCGGTACAACAAAATACCTGCTGCCCTTTTCTTATAATGTGATTGCCTTTCCATGTATATATAACGACTCTATTTATTTCACCAATTCATACCGGGAAAATGATGAGCTTTTTTGTTTTACCTATAACGATAAAAAGCTGTGGAAGATCAATTATAAAAATGAACATGGCCTTGGCAAATACGAGCCGGCTATAAATGATTCTTCGATTGCATGGTCCACTTTTACTTCTTCAGGATACCGCCTGGTGCAGGTTTCAAAGAAAGAAATAACTTTCGGAGAACTGGATACTTTATTGATGGATAAAAATACTTCCAGTTTTGGTATTACTTCTCTTAACAATGTAAATTCAAATTTGCTTTATTCTATTTCCGATAGTTTATACCCGGTTAGCAAATATTCTAAAACACACAGCCTATTCAATTTCCACAGTATTGAACCAAATATTGATGACCCTGATTATACACTTACATTGTTAGGAGAAAATATTTTAAACACCTTACAATCGCAGTTATCATTTACCTATAACAGGGCGGAGCAATCTAAAAAAATTGGATTTGCAGCAATGTATGGAGCGCTGTTTCCTTATTTATCAGCAGGTATCAATTATACTATTGAACGGCGCACAATAAGCGCTTCTCAGAAGCCGGTTTACTTTAATGAACTTGAGCCGTATGCAGGCATCAGTATTCCTTTAAAATTCAGCAAGGGCCGGTCGTTTACCTATTTAAATTTTGGTTCGCAATACATTTACAATGAAAGCGATTTTAAAGGATTGTACAAAGATTCTCTTGGCAAAATTTCTTATAGTTATATAAGCAACTTCTTATCATTTAGTCATCAAAACCAAAAAGCCAGGCAGGAAATCTTTCCAAAATTTGCACAAACACTTAGCCTTTCATATAAGTCGGCAGTAACGCACTACATCGGCAACCAATTTCTTTTAAATGGCAATATTTATTTACCAGGGCTTTTCAA
>JALYYM010000357.1 GCA_030946565.1 Bacteroidota bacterium
TGAACGTTTCATTTTTTTATATTCTGACGTAATTTATAGAAAATTGAATTCTGAATAATATGTGATGAAGTGGATGTTCTTTCTCCGCTGTGTCTCTGCTACGAGGTTGGGGCAGCGGTGCATCGCTTATTAATTCACCATTGCTGTCTTCAGTGGGTAAACCTGGTACGGAAGAAAATTCTTTAAAAAAAAACTATACATTTTTATTCCAGGGAGATTCCATAACCGATGGCAACCGCACCCGCGACAATGACTGGAACCATTTGATGGGCCATGGCTATGTTTATATTATTGCGAGCAAACTTTGGTACGAGTATCCCGGAAAGAAATTTAAAATTTACAACCGCGGCGTTAGTGGTAACTAAATAACAGACCTGGAGCAGCGCTGGGCTGGAAAATTATTAAAATAAACCTGCAATTTTATTTGGTTTTTCTGACAGTATCTTGTGACAACACTGAGATAAATTGACATTAAGTGGGTATAATTGCCATACTAAATTTGAAAAATGAAATTTACGTTATTAATGCTTTTTGTTTTCCTAAGTGTTTCACTTTTCGGCCAAAAAATAATATCATATAAGTATGTCAAAGAACATGAAGGAAAAGATCTCTTTGGGGGCAGGGTTGTCTTAAGTTCTACAACAGATTATAAGAAAGCAGTTTCGACAACATTTATTTTTGATCTGGAAAAAAAAATAATAAAAATTAATAATAAAATTTACGAAATAGAAAAGCGAGATGATTATCATTACGAACATGATAAAATAGTTAATGGGGTACTATATATGAATGACAAGACTAGTTTTGTGTTAACCCTATTGCCTAAATTTGAAGGTGATGATCAAGACGCACAAATATTAATTAAATATCATACAGGAGTTGAATATCGATACTATGTAAACCCGTCCCAATGGAAAATGCCGACAGAATCTTTTTTCAAATAATTAAGAATTAAAACAATCCTTAGCCACGCAAATAGCCTTGCTACCAAACTTTCGCCAACACAACCTTCTTTATAATTCAACGAAAGAGGCTGAGATACTTGCGCGAACACGGGGGAAATGTTTTTCACTATTTGTTTTTTTATTTCATAATAGCTTAGGCTTGCGAAAAAAAGAGAGAACATTTACGGAGGCTGAAACTTGTTTGTCTTATTGCTAGCTACCAATATAATTTTGAATTAAGTCGTTTGAATAGTTCTTTAATTAAACCTAATTTGTTTTCATAATCTTTAATTCTTGACTCATATCCCATCGTATGTTCCTTAAGTAAAAGATTGAAATTAGTTAGGGATTTAGTCAGTATATGCTTTGCATGGCTCAGATCTTCGATTTGATTACTTCCAAACATTGAAAGTAGTACTGATGCTCCTAAATAATTTCTGAATCCTTCAATATACAATTGTCTCCTCAACATTTTAGTAGATTCAGCTTGCAAATATTGGTCATCTTCTTTTTGCAAAAGTTGTAAGGTTTCATTTTCTCTTCCAGGAATTTCCTTTATAAAATCAGCGTAATAAAGATGAGCAACACTATTGAATCCAACTTGAGAATCAATTGATTTTTTATAATATTTTTCAATATCAACATCTTGAATGTTTTGTAGTAAACCATCAATTTTAAAGGTATATAATTGTTGTCCTATGTTGGCATAAAGTCTGCTCAATTCTTCTTTATTTAAATTTTTTTCTGACCAATTTAATATTTCTGCCAGGTTTTCAATCTCGTTTGTAGTTACCTCAATTCTTCTATTTATTATTTTATATGCAATAGGGCTTTGAAAAAGTATTTCCCTTTCGTGCATGTCTACAGGGATTACTTCATCAGGAAAATTACTTCGATTTGCCAAAATCGATTCCTGTATTTTTTTATACTTACTCCTAGCCTTAATAATTTTAGGTGATGGTGTAACAATATTTTCAAAATATAACTTAAAGTATTCATCTGCTATCAAAAAGAATTTTACAGGCATTCTTGTTAACGTTATTGCATGTTGACTATAATAATAAGCTAAATCATTTCTGTCTTCTTCAAAAGAATCTTCTGCATAAGCCAAAGCTTTCAAACTAAATTTATATGCTTCTTCTATATCATGCTTGTTTCTCTGATTTTGCGATCTATCCATCATAAAACTTGCTAAGAGTTTTTTTTCTTCTTTGCTTCTATTTATGGTGTCGTTGTTATCCAGCGTACTGTAAATAAACTTTTCTGCAAAATCCCATTCTTTTAAATGTTCTCCAATAATTAACCCAATAATCTGATGTAAGATTATACGATAAATTCCTAGCACAGGAAATTTGTTTGCATATGTTGTTTTTACATTTTTAAGAAATTGAATTAGCTTATCAGTATTATTGCTCAAAAGTTTTGGAAGTAGTAAATAATTGTCTCTAAATCGATTAAAAATATTTACATAAAATTTAATTTCATCTTCTGAAGATTCAAGGTTAAGACCTTGGAATAATTTGATTAATAAATTATAATTGGGAACAGTGTCGCTTTTAAATATTTCGAAAACCTCTTTTGCAATAATCGGATGCCTCGCTTTTAATGTAAAATTAACATCATCATTCTTTATCATATTTCCCTTCAAAGAAATAAAAGCATCAGAAACCCCTTCGTAAATTGAATAAATTAGAGTTTCTGGTAGATAAACATGAGTTTAAAGTCGAAACTATTTAGAAATTTAAGAAAAAATCTCAATTTTCCAGGGAAAGTTCCTAATGCGAGCCTTGCCGGCAGATCAATCCATGTTACCACAACAAAACTTACAAAATGCATTTCTCCCTTTCAAATATTTTTAGCCTTCCTTCCCATAAAGCTCTCGAAAATAAAGCGGCTCATAATAATCTGGATCTGTATGTATAGTAAATGTGACTCTGCATTTGAAGTTGCTCTGGATAGCTTTGGTGAACACCTGCTTATAAGAAAATAAATACTTTTATATTGCACGAAAGAACCACAAAGGCAGAAAATATTTTTATTTGTCTCTGTAGCCTTTATCTTATTATTATAATATATACAATCTAATGTGAACAATTATCGACATCAGCTTTTTGCGATTGTGTTTACCGATATGGTAAATTCCTCAGAACTAATGTCACGTGATGAAGGCAAAGCTCTTGAACATATAAAATTTTTTAAAGCAAAAACTCAACAAGAAGCTAGTGTATATGCTGGAAATATTGTGAAGGATATGGGAGATGGCTATTTAATAACTTTCAATAGTGCACTTCAGGCGTTGGACTTTTCAATTTCAATACAGATAGCGTGCATTGCCTTCGGAGCACCAGTGAGGATTGGAATGCATTTAGGGGACGCTTTTATAGACGATAACGATGTGTACGGCAATGCGATAAATTTAGCAAGTCGAATCGAAACCATGGGAATCGCAGGTTGCATTCTAATGTCGAAGACTTTCCAGAGTCAAATAAAAAATAAAAAATCCTATATACTAAAAAGCGTAGGTAGTTATAAGTTTCAAGGATTTGATGAAGATGAGGAAATTTTTGCGCTTGGTAATAAGGGATTTAGAGTGCCAAAGCCGGGGGAGATGATTGGTAAAGTTGAGAGAAATACTGGATCAACCAGACGGTCGTCTCTTAAGAATACCAACTCGACTAACTTAACATTGAAAAGTCAAAAAATCTATAAAAGGAAAGTTTCAATTTGGACACAAGTTTGGAATTACCTGATGATCTTTGCAATAATTGCTGGAATCGTAATTGCGATACTTTTGTTGTATGATCGGTATGGGAAAGCGAGTAAAGAAAAATATGTTGAAGAAAAAAATCCCCAAGGCACTTTAAAATCACCTAAACTTTCTGAAACTATACCAAAGAATCATTCGAGTGAACAATATATAGTTTTAAATCAAAAACCTTCTTTGAGTTTACCGCCAATAGATATGGGTTTTCCGAAAGTTCCGGGTATTCATATTGATGGCCTTAGTTTAAAGTCTCCTAAAGATTCAGTTCTAATTTTATGTGGGAAATTACCGAGGAAAATTGCTGTTGAGGACCTTTATCAAGGAATTGAAATTAACTTTTGTAAAAACGGAGGTTCAATTATTTTAGTCGCACAAAACGATAGGCTTTACACCTCCGTTGAATTTCGGGATATTGAAACTCAATTAATCATTGGGAAATTAAGCTTCAATCACTGGGAAATCTATACTGGAAAATTTAGTACTTATAAATATGACGATACTAGATTTGAAGTTTTTGATCCAGAAGGGTATATCGCTTTTTCCATAGGATATAGTTCTAACTCCACATTACCATTGGTTGCAATAGCTGGTTATTTAAATACTTATGAAATGCTCACCACATTTGTTAACAGTACCTCAATAATAGATAGAGACTCTACTGAATTAGACTACTTCATCCCTTGTATCGATAAATCCTCTCCTAATTGGAAAGCCGAAGCCTATAGTGAAATAAAAAAAAATCAGTCAATATTTAGTGACGGTATGCGTGTCAGATTATATCAAGATCCAAGTTTGAAGATACTTAGGAAAAAGTAATTGGATTCAGTATTGATACATAGAACTCCTTCCACCTTCCTGACCGATGTTCCCTGATATTTCTCTGTGGCTTTCAGTTACATTCGGCCTCGGGTGCCTAAAACAGCCCTGCACTTTCACTTCCTTCGCTATTTTATCCAACTGGTTATAAGCAGCCCTGTAAAGGAAAACGGCCATGCTGATTCTCTTTACACCACAATCGGCTAACATTTTAATGGATGAAAGTTTTGGCGTTCCAACTATATTAAGCGGAAGCGAAACAGATGAAGCAATTTCTTTAATGATGGTAGCATCCGCCACTCCAGTTACAAAGAGTCCATCAGCACTGGCTTCCTGGTAGCTGTTTGCCCTGTTAATTGTTAGCGCAAGTGGTGAATCCAGTTTTTGTAAAAAGCCATCTGTCCGTGCATTGATGAAAAGTTTTTGGTTGGCTTTTTCCAAATGGTTTTTAATTGCATATAGCTTTTTTAAATACAGTTCTTCTCCCTGTGCATCTTCTATATTTATTCCCACCGCACCTGCATCTACCAGCTTTTGGATGTTATCCGTTAGCTCATCCAGGTTATCTGTATAGCCTCTTTCAAAATCAACGGAAACCGGGATGCTAACGTTAGCGGTTATTCGCTGAACTATGTAAAGCAATTCAGTAAAAGGAATCTTTTCTCCATCGGCATAGCCTAATGAATCAGAGATCGCACCACTTGATGTGCCAATGGCATCATAGCCATTTTGTTCAATGATTTTTGCACTCTTTACATTCCACGCATTGGCAAGAATAAAGGGTTGCTCATTATGGTGTAACTGGTAAAAGGTTTCGTAGTTATTCATTTTGTTTTTTTTATAAACTGCTATTTGAGTTGGCTTGGGCAACCCGCGCCGCCCGGGTTTTCACGGATGTCTTGCCCGCCTGGAGTAATAAGATCAGGTATCTTTTGAATCGTACAAATAAATCTGGACGTCTTCATTGGTTGGCGCAAAAATTATTCTGTCGACAGCACATTGTTGCCCGATCTCTGAAGCGAATGACTTCTTCATGGCCTCCATTGATTCAAAATATAAATTGGCTATGCGATACACATCTGCATTGCCCGTGATGGAAGCAATTGCACCATCATTTATTTCATACTTAATAAGGCCAGGTAATTGATTTGCTAAAGGAATATGTACCTCAAAATAATGTCGTTCAAAAAATTCTATGTCTTTTGGTGTTTTATAAATCACCGTCATTTTTGCCATATAATTTTTTTTAGATTAAAACACATCAACTCCTTTACCGGTGCTGATAAAACTGTATAAACTTTTTTCAATCACCCCATTCCAACCCCCGGAACAAGCGCCATAACATTCAACCGCTGGTACTAGGCCATGATGGGTAAAGGTTATTTTAGTTTTTTTTCCTTCGGGCTGTATGTCAAATTCAATCGTAGTTCCTGTCCATTCCTCCTTTTTATCTACAAAGCTCAAATTACTTTCCGTTACCTGCCACACTATTTTCTTGTTGGGTATCATCTCCACTATCTTCTGTTTTGAAAAATGAACATCGCCCATCTGGTAGGTAAATTCATCATTGAGTTTATCTGTACTTCCTTTTATTTCTCCCTTCCACCAGCCACGCACATTGTTAATGGCTGCGAAAACTTCTCCAGGGCCTGCATCCACGGTGATGCTGGTTTGGTAATTCTTATTTTTCATTTTTTCTTTTTTCTTTTGTAAAAAAATTTACTTATCTGGCAATCCCCATTTTTTTACCAACTCAGCATTAAGGCCGCCTTCTTTACCGTTTGGTTTTCCTTTTCCTGTTGTGATCAAACTTTGTAAACTTCCATTGATGTAACCCGACCACGCATCATGGCAAACGTTGTAACATTCATACTCCGGCACGAGGCCTTCATGCGTAAATTTTACTTTTGTTTTTTCTCCCTCTTTTGTTATTTCAAAAATTAGTTTTGTATTAATCCATTCTGTTTTGTCTTTCACAAAATTGAATTCATTGTCCACCACGAGGTACACCAATCTTCCATTTGGAACCATCTCAATAAGTTTGAGTTTGCATAAATGCACATCTTTATAATGATAAAAAAATGTTTCATTGAGGCGGTCAGTGTTGCCTTCAATATCTTCCGACCACCAGGCACGAAAATTCTTAATGGCATCGAATGCCGTTTCTGGGTTTTGGTCAACTAAAATGGTTGCTGTGAAATCTTTGTTATCCATATTTGTGTTTTTTGTTTGCGTAATATTTCCCTGGTTTTTTTCTTCTGCAATATGCATGGTGTTGTTTTTAAATGCCATCAACATGATTGAAGTGAGGGTCGCTAATAATATGGTTCTGTTCATGTGTATTTATTTTATAAGCCACGGATTGCACAGATTAACACGGATTTTTTTTATTCTTTTTAGATTCACTATTTAATTTAATAACCTTAATTGCCCTGCATGGTAAGAGAGATGGGTTGTCCTTGTAAGCAATACGTTTAATTTATTCCGGTGTGGTTCCTTTTCGAAGTCTTCCGCAGAAACTGAATTGTGTTTTTCAAACCATTCATCAGCCGTCAGGCTTGCCAGCTTTGGCGTTAGTGACTCCATTTGTGATTTCCATAACGCCCTTAGTTCACTTGCGGAAGGGATGGCCTCAACTGATTTATCAGGTGATGTTACAAAGGTTTTAAAAAGTTCCGGGTGTTCCGCTTCACCCAAATTAAGGAGGGGCAACATCGCTTCGTGTACGGCGATAAGATGCCCCAATATGTAAACGCCCCTGTTCCTGCCGCGTGCAATTTCTTTTTGCAATTGTTCATCCGGAATGGAATCGAGATTGGTATTAAAAGTTTTCATTAATGAATGCCACCTATCCAAAATCATTTTAACCATAAGTTGATTCGTTGCCATTTGTTCTTATTTTATTTTCGAAGGTAGAGGGATAAGAACGCTTCGAAGGGGTGTGAAACGGACAATCTAGCGGGGTGATTAGGACAAATGAAAATGGTATTTTTGTCGCAAAAAAGAAATGAAAAGTCTTACCATCGTTGTCCCAAACGGGGAAAATAATTTAAGCAGCATCACGGGTGCCTACGAAATATTTAATAAAGCTAATGACTATTGGAAAGAAGCTGGAAAGCAGGGATTGTTCAGGATACAATTGGCAGGCGTTTCAGAAAATGTTGATTTTAATAAGGGCTTATTTACGGTAAAGCCACATACCCATATTTCAACCATTTCTAAAGCAGACCTCATTATTGTACCATCTCTCAATCATAATTACGAACAGGCTGTAGCAGGAAATCAACTACTCATTGACTGGTTGGAGAAGCAATATAAAAACGGCTCCGAAATAGCCTCAATCTGCACCGGTACGTTTATGCTGGCAGCAGCAGGATTACTCGATGGAAAAGTTTGCTCGACCCATTGGTCAGTGGCAGAAAATTTCAGAAGAATGTTTCCCCATATTAATTTACAAACCGACAAATTGATTACGGATGAAAAAGGAATCTATACTAACGGTGGTGCATACTCTTTTCTCAACCTCATGATCTATCTTATTGAGAAATATTATGACAGGCAAACAGCCATTTATTGTTCAAAAGTATTCCAGATAGAACTCGACCGGAATACACAATCCAGGTTTTCAATTTTTTCAGGACAAAAACATCATGATGATGAGGTGGTACGCCAGGCCCAGGATTTTATTGAAAAGAATGTAGAGGAGAAAATATCAATGGAGCACTTGTCTGCTA
>JALYYM010000374.1 GCA_030946565.1 Bacteroidota bacterium
GTTATTGGCTATGGAGTTCAGGGTCCTGGCCAAGCGCTTAATCAAAAAGAAAATGGTATCAACGTTATCGTTGGTCAGCGTAAAAATTCTAAAAGCTGGGACAAGGCTGTGAGCGACGGTTTCGTAGAGGGTAAAACTTTATTTGAAATAGAAGAAGCGTTGGAAAAAGGAACTATCATCTGTTACCTGCTAAGTGATGCTGCGCAAATTGCTATGTGGCCAACTGTAAAAAAACATTTAACGCCCGGTAAAGCTTTATATTTTTCTCATGGTTTCGGTATTACCTATCTTGATCAAACAGGAATTATTCCACCAAAAGATGTGGATGTATTTTTAGTGGCACCAAAAGGTTCGGGTACATCTTTGCGCAGAATGTTTTTGCAAGGCCGTGGATTAAACAGCAGCTATGCAATCTTCCAGGATGCAACAGGCAAGGCATTTGACAGGGTTATAGCCTTAGGCATTGCCATTGGTTCCGGTTATTTATTTGAAACAAATTTTAAGAAAGAAGTATTCAGCGATCTTACCGGCGAACGCGGAACTTTAATGGGAGCAATTCAAGGAATATTTGCTGCGCAATATGAAGTGCTTCGCTCAAAAGGCCATTCACCTTCGGAAGCTTTTAATGAAACAGTGGAGGAGCTTACGCAATCTCTTATGCCTTTAGTTGCAGAAAATGGAATGGATTGGATGTATGCTAACTGCTCTACTACGGCACAGCGGGGCGCTTTGGATTGGTGGAAAAAATTTCGTGATGCTACGTTACCTGTGTTTAACGATTTATACGAAAGCGTTGCTGCAGGCAAAGAATCACAACGCTCTATTGATTCTAATTCACAAAGTGACTATCGCGAAAAGCTAAATGAGGAATTGAAAGAATTGCGTGAAAGTGAAATGTGGCAGGCCGGCAAAACAGTTCGTTCTCTGCGCCCGGAAAATCAGCCTGAAGCAGGCAGCTAAAGTTTAAAAAATAAAAACCGGGTCGTATAGTTGAAGGGTTAGTCTGTAGGTTAAAATGCTAACCTAAAAATGGAAAATCGGTAGCAATTTTTCTGTACATTATTCACAATAATCTTTATGGCATATTCAACATTAATATGAAAGAAGCGATCAAATCAAATAAGGAATTTAATTTCCAGGAAGCAGCAATAAATATAAAAAAAGCTGTTTCCAAAACTCCTTTACAATTCAACCAAAATCTTTCACGCAAGTATCAATGCAATGTTTATCTAAAGCGTGAAGACCTGCAGGTAGTGCGCTCTTACAAGGTGCGTGGGGCATATAATATGATGAGCAAGCTGCCAGCAGTGCAGTTGCAGCAAGGCGTAGTCTGTGCAAGCGCCGGAAATCACGCACAGGGCTTTGCATATAGCTGCAGGCTGCTAAATGTAAATGGAGTAGTCTTTATGCCCATCATTACGCCCAATCAAAAAATTAATCAAACAAAAATGTTTGGTGAAGATAACATTGAGATAAAACTGGTAGGTGATAACTATGATGAATGCGCGGTTGCTGCAAAGGAATACGCAAAGCAAAATAAAAAAACATTTGTGCCTCCTTTCGATGACATCAGCATCATCGAAGGGCAGGCAACTGTTGGTGTGGAAATTCTTGATGATCTTAATTCTATTGATTATTTATTTATGCCCATTGGCGGAGGTGGTCTTGCCGCAGGCGTAGGTACTTATTTTAAAACCTATTCGCCAAAAACAAAATTAATAGGCACCGAGCCGGAAGGCGCGCCATCTATGTATGAAGCTTTCAAAGCCGGACACCCGGTAACGCTGAAAAGTATTGAAACCTTTGTCGATGGTGCAGCAGTGAAGCGCACAGGCGATCTTACGTTTTCTATATGCAAAGAAGTACTTGATGATTTGCGGCTTGTGCCGGAAGGGAAAATATGTACCACTATATTAAAATTATATAATGAAGATGCAATCGTTGTGGAGCCAGCCGGTGCTTTATCTATCAGCGTTCTTGATGATTTTGCAAATGAAATAAAAGGTAAGACAATTGTATGCATCGTGAGTGGCGGTAACAATGACATTGACCGCATGCAGGAAATAAAAGAAAGATCATTGCAGTATGAAGGCCTTAAACATTATTTCCTTGTGAGGTTTGCACAACGTCCCGGAGCGTTGAAGGAATTTGTAAACTATGTACTTGGGCCGGATGATGACATCACCAGGTTTGAGTATATCCAAAAGCATAATAAGGAAATAGGGCCTGCGCTTGTGGGCATTGAACTGAAATCTAAAAAAGATTATGAAGTGCTGCTGCATAATCTTAAAACACATCATTTGCAGTTTACTGAGTTGAAAAAAGATGACGATGCATTTGGATATCTTGTATAACTAACTGGTGTTAAGTTAAGCGTGAATTGTCAATGTTAGCAGCAACTTTAAACAACACAACATAACTTACTAAATAATGAAAAAAGTACTACTCCTTATATTTGTTTTGACTGCTTGTGGCAATCCAAAAGAAAAAATAGTTGAAAGAGAAAAAGAGGTGGATGTTGAAATACAAAAGCTTGATATAAAAAAGTCATTACTGCAACACGATGAACTATTATTTACTCATGATAATAGAGATAGTTTGACTACAGAATGGGCGCAGAAAAAAGCAACTCAATTTTATGATAGCATCTCAAATATTGAAATCAAAAAGGCAGGGCTACAGGCTGTATATGATAGCTTAGAAATGGAACTAAAAAAGTATTAATCATGAAATTTGACAGAGCATTACTGTAATTTTAGCCATCTTCTTTGGATTGAAAACATTCTTATAATGGCACTTGCTTCGAGACCAAATATTTACAACCTATTAAAAAAAGAGATAAGGATTTTTGATACGCTAATAGATATAGGTTGTGCGGGCTTGCAGGATTTAGTTGACTTTGAATACTCTCCTTTTAAAAATTTGATAGGGATAGACAAATACTTTGCCACAAATGCCTTTGGTGATTATCGAAGGGTTAAACTGTTTAATAAGGAGTTAACTGATGAGGAGTTTAGATTAATGAGTAAAGAGTTGATAAAGTCCTTTACACAAAGATTTATCATTCACATTAAAAACTTATTTGAAATTAATTGGGAAACAGGGAGTTTCAGTTTTATAATTTGCAATAAAGTTCTTCATTTCTATGAAGAAGAGCAAAAGTTTGAAGTTCTACAAAGGCTCTTCAATTCATTGCAACCAGATGGGATGATTTATTTAAAAGTCAATCACAATCTGCATCCAAACAATTCGGACTTAGAAAAGATGATAAGAGTGAAAGAAAATGTTTACCAGAATAAAGAAGTTCCGGAAGATGTTCGTTACTTGATTGACACCAAAAGTTTCCTACAGAGATTGCAAATGAAATATCTCATTCTGCAGGACTACACCACAATTGATAGTAAAACATTGGCAGTTGTCTTGCGGAAAACGATGTATGGGCAATAATTCACAATTGACCATTCACCATTCACGAAACGAACCGCCAGTCTATAAAAGTCTCTTAATGAAAAAAGTTGTTATAATTGCTTTACTATTTTTCATTTTATCTCAATCTTTCGCACAGAAAAAAGTTTCAACTTATTTATTTGCCAATTATAATAAGACGATTTATGATGTTACGTTAGGTAACAATCCATCCTGCATTGGGCTTGGCCTGCAAGCCTTTCTGAACACAAATAGTAAATTTAAATTCACGATAGAAATAACAGATGATGTCTATCTTGAAGATGATAAGGTATTTCGCACCACGCTTAATGGTGAAGCTCCCCCTGACCTTGGCACCATGAAAAATATTCTTATTGGTTCTTCTTTTCATCCCGGCCGAAATATATATATTTCAATGGTTGCTGGTCCTTCTTTCATAGAAGGCAATACATACTTTGCAGTAAAACCATCCGTTGGTTTTTATTTTTCTGATAAGCAAAAATGGACAGGCAAGATTTCTTATATCAATGTTTTTAACAGGGACGCTTATTCTAAAGACGATTTTGGTTCTATTAGTTTTGCTGTAGGAATAAAACTATTTTAATGATGTCGAAGGTGTCTGGCCACTGCAGTGGCCTGACACCTGCAGAATAAAAGTTATAAATTCATTGTTGCTTTTTTTGATTCCAAACTAACTGTATTGCCATGACAAATATTATTTCCAAAACTTTTAAAGCAGGCTTGCTTGTAGGCACATTGGATATATCAGCCGCCTTTCTTCAAAGTTTTATTAAAACCGGTAAAGGCCCTGCAGGGGTTTTAAAATATATTGCCAGCGGCGCCTTTGGAAATGCGGCGTTTTCCGGCGGTGCAGGAATGATAATTTGCGGCTTGCTTTTTCATTACATAATAGCTATATTTTTTACTTTCTTTTTCTTTTTAATTTTTGCAAAACTGTATTCAGCATTGAAAAGCAAGTTTCTTATCGCTTTGTTGTATGGAGTTTTTATGTGGGCTTTTATGAAATTCATTGTAGTGCCTCTGTCGGCTACGCCTAAATTTCCTTTTGACTGGACGAATGCTGTCATTGGAATTGCGATTCTAATTATATGCATCAGTCTTCCACTTTCGTTTATAGCTTACCGTTATGAAAATTTAACTGATAAAAAAATAAATAATTAATTCATAAAGCAGATGAATATTTCAATAAGAAAAGCCGCGGAGCAAGATTTTGAAAAAGTATTTTTATTGATCAAAGAATTTTCTTTATTTCAAAAAACACCGGAGAAGCTTTTTATTACTCCTGAGCAAATGATACAGGATAAGGATATGTTTCAATGTTTGGTCGCCGTAAATGATGACGAAAATTTTGTTGGCTGTGCTTCTTATTTCTTCACCTATTATTCTTGGTCGGGCAAAGGCCTTTACCTTGATGATCTGTATGTGCAGCCATCCTTTAGAAAACAGCAAATTGGCAAGAAGCTTTTTGATGCGGTAATTGAGATAGCAAGAAAAGAAAATTGCAGAAGAATGCGATGGCTGGTATCCGGCTGGAATAAAAATGCAATTGACTTCTACAAAAAGATAGGCGCCGTAGTTGATAGCACAGATATGAATTGCGAGCTTTTACTTCATGATAAAAATTAATTTTCGTCTATGGTTTTTATAACCAATTGGATCTTCTGAATAAATAATAAAGTAAAACGCAGGAAACAATTGTTACTGCTATTACGGCATGAAAGCCATATTTCCATTCTGTCTCCGGCATAAATTTAAAGTTCATGCCCCAGAAGCCTGCAACCATCGTAGATACAGCTATTATAGCTGCCCAGCCTGCAAACTTTTTTGATGTATCATTTTGTGAAATAGAAATAAGGGAGAAGTTAGCCTCTAATGCAGTATTTAGTAACTCTCTTGTATTATCAACCATCTCATTGATGCGGATTACATGGTCATATATGTCTCTGAAGTAAGGTTGTGTTTCAGGAGAAATACATTTGATGTCAAATTTCATTAGCCTGTTACAAATATCCACTAAAGGTGAAACGGCTCTTTTTACTTCCAGTAATTCTCTTTTTAGCTGATAAATTTGTTCAGTAGTTTCACGGCTTGGCTTTGCTTTAAAAATTTTTTCTTCAATACCAAATAGATCTTGTTCCATATCCTGCACTACCGGAAAATAGCGGTCAACAATAAAGTCCATGATAGCGTATAAAACAAATCCCTGTCCTTTGCTCAGTAAGTCAGGCATGGATTCGCAACGGGCTCTTACTTCAGTATATGCAACGGAGGAACCATGACGCACACTTACAATAAAATTTTTACCAACAAAAAATGTGTTTCACCAAATTCTATGTGATGTTCCTGTCCCATGTGAGAAGTGCGAAGTACTATAAAAATAGTGTCGCCATACAATTCAATTTTTGGGCGCTGATGTGCTATATGTGCATCTTCAATCGCGAGGTCGTGAAGATTAAATTCCTGTTGCACCCGCTGTAATACTTCTTCAGCCGGCTCGTGAAGGCCTATCCATACAAATTGGTCAGGCTCTTTCAGTACCTCATGAACTTTATTGAGCTCAACATCTGCAATCCGTTTACCATTTGAGTAGGCAGCACAATTAATTATTTCTTTCATCATTTTAAGCAAAGCAATAATTCAGAAAGATCGGGAATTTTTTTATGAAAAACAGGCATATAATTTATAACAGATCAGTGCAAAGCAAAGTGAATGTTCAAAAAAATAATGCACCTTTCAGTAAATTGTATGTTACTCATTTTAATTATAAAAAATGGATCGTAAACATTTTCTCCGCACCACGGGATTTTCATTAGCATCTCTTCTTATGAGCGAAAACATTTTTGCAGGAAAAAGAGATGAGCGCCTTCTGAATTATCCGGATGAAGTAACAGCAGTTGTAAACGGCAAATATGTTAGATTGAAGAGCAAAGGAAAACTTAGTTGGACTCACAATGATCTTTTAGTTGATTTGAAATATAATGATAGCAAAATTATTGTTGAACTTCAGGCGCAGTATTCAAGTCTTAGCAACGTTATACTTAAATGGAAGAAAAGTGTACATCCAAAATCGTTAATACTTAACGATCATTGGGAACGTACTTATGGGGATGTTTCGTGGCATAAGTCAATGCCTACGGAGATATTGCCTTGGTATTTTATGGAATACAATGGAAGCCGCACAAATGGATTTGGTGTAAGAACCGGCGCATCTTCTTTTTGTTCTTGGGAAATTTCTTATGATTATTTAAACCTTAAACTGGATACAACCTCTGGCGGTAATGGCGTTCAACTAGGAGAAAGAAAACTACCAGCTGCTGAAATTGTTTGCGTCAGTAGCAGCCCCGATGAATCGTCATTTGAAACTACACGCAGGTTTATGAAGATGATGTGCGATAAAGCGCATCTTGCAAAGCAACCAGTATATGGCATTAACGATTGGTATTTTACTTATGGAAATAATTCAGAAAAATTAATTGGAGAGCACACGCAGCTAATGGCCCCAATGGCAGAGGGTTTGGAGAATCGCCCCTTCTCTGTAATTGATGCTGGATGGTTTATCGGCTCTCCTTCTTCTCCGAGCGATTGTTGCTGGGGAGATCGCATGGATGTTGCCAATGCAAAGTTTGGAGACATGCACAGAATGGCGGATACGATAAAACAAATTGGTATGCGCCCGGGAATTTGGACACGGCCGTTGTGCGGTAGTTACAAAGATCCTTCGTCCATTATGCTGCCGTTAATTCCAGGAAGACAAGATAAAGACAGGCCTGTGTTAGATCCTTCCATCCCTGAAAATCTCGGGCGGATAAAAGATTATTTTAAATTATATAAAGAGTGGGAATATGAATTGGTAAAGTTTGATTTCACCACTTATGACATCATGGGTAAGTGGGGTTTCGATATGATAAAAGACGGCGCAATCACCAGTCCCCGGTGGAAGATGTATGATGACTCTAAAACAAATGCGGAAATTATTCTTGCACTTTACAAAACAATAAGGGAAGCTGCCGGCGACACTTACATTATTAGTTGCAATACCATAAGCCATCTTTCAGCCGGTGTATTTGAACTGAATAGAATTGGCGACGACACCTCAGGAAATGAATGGGACAGAACGCGAAAAATGGGCGTGAACACTTTAGCGTTTCGTGGTGTTCAGAACGGAATTTTTTATGCCGCCGATGCAGACTGTGTAGGCCTTACTAACAAAGTGCCCTGGGCTAAGAACAAACAATGGGTGGAACTTGTTGCCAATAGCGGAACGCCGTTATTTATCTCGGCAAAGCCTGATGCAACGGGCGTTGAACAGAAGGAAGCAATTAAAAAATCTTTCAAAGCCGCTTCTCAAAATTTGCCTTTGGCAGAACCGCTTGACTGGATGACTAGCAAGGTGCCTCAGAAATGGAAGCTGAATGGAGAGGTCGTTACTTTTGATTGGAGTTGAATTATTCGATTGAATTTTGATGGATAAAAGTGGAATTTAATTTCAATATCTACCTGTATATAATGATTACAGATGAAAGAAAACACGCTCAGCGACTGGCGATTAATCTTTCTGAAGTACCATCAACCGACTAAGCCCTCTTAAATAGAATGGTTTAATTTTATAGAAACAAATAAATATGGCGGCTCCTCCAAAAACCATAATTTCTGCAAGCGAATATCTTGAAGAGGAACGGAAATCATTAGAGAAAAGCGAATTTTATAAGGGAGAAATGTTCGCAATGGCAGGGGCTACTAAGGTGCATAATGCAATTGTCGCTGCAATACTTGGTGAACTTTACGGATTTCTAAAAGGAAAATCCTGCAGGGTTTTCCCCAGTGATTTAAGAGTTCATAATCGTGAAAATAGTTTATACACTTATCCTGATGTAATAGTTGTTTGTGGCGAAGAAAAATATTTGGATGATGAATTTGATACGCTTCTTAATCCTACTGTTTTAGTAGAAGTGCTTTCCCCGGCCACGGAAGATTATGACCGAGGCACTAAATTTAAACTGTACCGCACAATACCTTCTCTTAAAAATTATATTTTAGTAAGTAGTACCGAATACGCTGCGGAAATTTATACCAGGAAAGAAAATAACGAATGGGTGCTAAATACTGCAAAGGAAAAAAACAGTCATATCCATATAAGCGCTATAAATTATGATCTCGCTCTTTCAGATATTTATGCACAGGTGAGTGATTTGACTCCATGATAACGTGGCGCTCTTTCACTTGAATTTATTAGCGTACCAACAATTTTTTCAACGCCTGCAAGATATCGTCAGCATATCCGAGGCTAACGGAAATGCGTATAAGCCCCGCCGTTATATTCACTTTCAATCACTCTTCTTCGGTAGGCTTTCCATGTGTTGTACTCGCCGGGGTAAGATACGATAACGGAAAATTGTTAACTTTATAAAAAATAATGCTTACAATCGGTGATGATATATTAAACAATGCTGGTATCTCTGCTCCTGAATTATTACAGGAGATTTCTATATATCTATATGCCAAAAATAAATTGTCATTTGGCCGGGCAAGAAAGTTATCAGGATTAAATATGCTTCAGTTTCAGGAACTGTTATATACTAATAATATCGCGAACCATTATGGTATTACAGAACTGGAAGAAGATTTTGAAAATATCAGGAATTTCAAAAGGAAATGATTGTAGTTAGCGACACCTCCGCCATAAGCAACCTATTTATAATTGGTGAATTAGATCTTTTGCGCAAGGTTTATGAAGAGATATTTTTACCAAAAGCTGTAATCGATGAATTACTTGCGCTGGAAAACTTCGGCCTTAATATAGATTCAATCAAACATGCCGTCTGGATTAAATCTGTTGAAGTAACAGAAAGAGTTAGTGTTGTCCGCCTTTTATCAGACCTGGATTTGGGTGAAGCCAAAGCAATTGTCCTGGCAAATGAAATGCATGCAGATTGGTTATTGATTGATGAAACTAAAGGAAGAAAAATTGCAAAAGATGCAGGTTTACAAACAATCGGATTATTGTGAGTTTTATTATTGGCGAAGAAGGAAGGAATTATTACTGATGTAAAACCTTATGTAGAACGTCTTATAACAAAAGCAAAATTTAGAATGACTGATGAATTGATTGAAAGGATTTTAATATTAGCTGATGAACAAACATAGATTAGTATATATTAACAGAATCTCGTTTATTTTTTAACTCCTTTAGAAACTTCCAGTTTGATGAGCTCAAAGGTTTTAATCCTTATTAGCTTTTTTCCAACGCCTGCAAAATATCATTCAAAATATCATCAGCATATTCAAGTCCCACAGAAATGCGTATAAGCCCGGGCGTTAT
>JALYYM010000427.1 GCA_030946565.1 Bacteroidota bacterium
GATTACAACAGCGAAGGAAGGCTAATAAAGACCACAGATAATACGCCAACTACTACCAGCGTCACTGATTATGAATATGCTGCTAACGGGTATCTTAAAAAAGTAACGATTGTAACAAAAGGCGATGATGACATGAACTCCATTACGGAAACACGCGAATATTTTTATAATGAAAAAGGAAAGCCGGAAAAAATGGAGCGCAAAAAAAATAATTCCCTTGTATCAACCATCCATTTTGCAGTTGATGAAAACGGAAATGTAGTCGAAGAAAACGTGGAAGGGCGCAACAGTCCAGATAAAAAATATTACTATTACTACGATGATAAGAACCGCCTCACAGACGTTGTTCATTTCAATGAGAGAGCTCAAAAACTTCTTCCGGACTACATATATGAATACAATGCATCGAATCAACCGGTTCAGATGATCTCGGCATCAGAGACCGGGGATAATTATTTCATCTGGAGATACGATTACAACGATAAAGGGCTTCGCGAAAAAGAAAGATGTTTTTCTAAAGAAAAAAGGATGCTTGGTAAAATTGAATACGAATACAAATAATTTTAGCTTCTTTATACCATCTGGTAAATATCAAATAATAAAATTAAAAAAGCGGCGAGCACGGTAAGCAGCATCAGAACGCGTACAGAAAGCAAACGTTTTCTAAAACTTTTTGCTGCCAGAACAATAGCTATAAGGCAACATACAACTGAAATAATGTGGATCATCTTAAAATTATGCATGAAGCCCGGAAAATATCCCAGGTAAGCGCTCAGCTTTTCTTCTTCGTTCAGTCCGCTACCTTGCAACCCGACTGATAACCATATAATAAAAAAAACTAAAGCGGGCAACAAAAAAATGGTCGCTAAAATGGCCGTAGCTTTTGAGCGGATGTGATAAGTGGTTGTCATAATGATAGAATATTCTTTTTTGTAATTATAAAATAAGTGTTACGAGGTTATTTTTTGAGATCAAAATTTTAATATTTTTGCTGCTTTTTTTCAAGAAAATTTTAAAATGATTTTTTTGTATGCCTTTAGCTCTGAACTCATCATTCATTTCAAAGATGAAATATGGCCATGAAACGCTTTGCGGTGTTTTAATTTCAATTAAAAACACTTCTTTCTAATTATAAATAGTTGTATTTTCAAAAATAATTAGCCACTGTTTCGATTCTCTTAACTCCTTTTAAAAATAAATAATGAAAGTTAGAAAACTTCTATCCGTTTTTTTAGTGCCTAAGAGTATAAGGACGCTAAAGTATAAACATTCCGTAAAAAGAAAGCTAATTACTCATTTATTGCAAGACTACGGCTGGGCAAAATCCATGGATAAAGACGAATGCATTGACCGCTCCGGAAAGCCAATACCGTGGTTTAGTTATCCTGCAATTGATTTTTTATCGCAATTGAATTGCACTGACAAAGAAGTTTTTGAGTACGGGTGCGGCTTTTCTACTTTATATTGGGGCGCCAGGGCTAAAAGCGTTTTTTCGGTAGAGAGCGATTTAAAATGGATTGAAAAAATTAAATCGAAAATGCCGGTAAACTGCAAGTTAATCCCGAGCTCATTAAATGTGGAAGAATATTCAGGTAAAATATCTTCATTTCTACAGCAGTTTGATATTATTGTTATAGACGGTTATATTAAAACCCGTGTCGCTTGTTGCGAAAAAGCACTCAGGCAGTTAAAACCGGGGGGCATAATTATTCTCGATAACTCCGACAGATGCCTTCATTCTGCGGCAGTACTTAGAAACGCGGGGCTTATTCAGTGTGATTTTACTGGTTTTGCTCCTCTTAGTGCGCATGCACAAACAACAAGTATTTTCTTTTCGAGAGATTATAATTTTTTACCCATAAATGATTATCAACCGCATAAAAGCGTGGCTCAACCTTTTATGCCTTATCCAAATGGTTGATATAGATATTTTCTAATTTTTTTCAACCATCATCAATATAAGATTGCGGATGAACGTATTTATCGCGCCGCCTTTAATTTTAATTTACTTATTTCTTCCAGCTTTGCGGTGTGGCCATATTTTTTATAAATTTTCTCTGCGTATTCCAGGCCCGGAATATATGAATTAGTGAACCCCGGTTGATTGTGTATTTCGATCATTTTATCAAGATAAGTAATGCATTCCTCTGCTTTCCCCTGCGCTTCAAAACTTTTTGCCAAATTATAATAATACACCACCTCAC
>JALYYM010000439.1 GCA_030946565.1 Bacteroidota bacterium
AAACCCCGATGTGGTATTAAATCCTAATGATCATCCCGATCATATTGCTACGGGAAACATTGTTCAAAACTTAGCTTCGATTCCACATCTACAGCAATTGTTGTTTATAGGTTATAATAGTATTGCCAATGGAGAGACCCTGATTTTATCCGACCTATTTTGGAAGACAGCAATGTTTGCTGCTTATGAAAAAGCTGTTTACGATAATTGCGGGTATAGCACGTTAGGAGAAAACCCTGAATTATATTTAAAGTTATGTTGCAGAAAGCCTAATTTCACACCTATTCCACGAACTTCATAGAATCATTCATTACACGTAAGCAGTCTCTTTTAGGTTTATCATTCAGCCCAATTTACACACTATGCATGTAGTTTTGTGAGTCTGAACTGATTGTGTTTTTGATCATATTTTCATGCCTTGCTGGATAATATCCTTGCAAATTAAAGGACAACACAATATTATGTTATTGTTGGGAATTCGGCCTTTTTGCATGAGGCAAAAATCAACGAACGTGCAGATGCGTCATACGATCTAATGTCTTTCTGGTATTATATTTCAGGCATGTCAGAAACTGCAATGGCTATTAAGGAATTTATTGAATTTGCCCCGATAACAGACCACACAGAATTTTTTAAAACAGGTAACATCTACTCTGAAATTAATATTATCATGATGAATAATAGGTGTTACGGGGGCTCTTATACCGCCAAATGCCATAAAGAAAAGCAGATGATATAAAAATATATTGAAAAAATAAAAGAAGTTTATTTGCTTCGCTAAGTCAGTTTAGCTGTGTGTGTTGCTATACATTTTCAAAATCTTTGTATTTAATGCTACTGTGTTTTCATTGAAAATATCCTTAAACAAATCCCCTTTTTTTTCGAGTCTTTTGACAATTGTGTTTATGGTGAACTTCTGTGGATTTAATTTAGAATTTATTTCTTTCCATTCGAGTGGTGTAGATACCGTCGGTAGGTTGGCCGGCCTTACCGAATAAGCTGCGGCGATGGTGTCTGCCTCATCATTTTGATTGTAATCTATAAAAAGTTTATCCCCTCTTTTTGAAATAGTATTTTCTATAGTGCTGATACTGGGCACTTGTTCATTTATTTTTTTACAGATACTAACAGCTATCGTTCTGGCTTCAGGAAAGGTAAAATCTTTACACGGTACTAAAAGATGCATGCCGGTTTTCCCTGATGTCTTGGGAAAAGCTTTTAGCTTCAGCTTATCAAATACCTTTTTTGCAGCCTGTGCTGTTCTAACCACTTTTTTAAAATCATCATCCGAAGGGTCAAGGTCAATCACTATATAATTTGGATGGAGGTAATCATTTGTAGTGGAAGTCCACGGATTTACATCTATACATCCCAGGTTTATAAGATAAAGCAACGTGGGCAGGTTATTACAAACAAGATAATCAATCACATTACTTTTTCCAGGTTTTGGATGTTTTCGTTTGGTAGAGAAAATATCTGCACAATCGGGTTGTCTTCCCTCCATATCTTTTATATATAAACCCGGGGCAGTTGCTCCGTATGGCTTAACGTGCAGTGATAAGGGCCGATTGTAGAGATACGGTAAAATGTATGGGGCAATGTAGTTATAATAAGAGATAACATCAGCTTTGGTAATGCCCTTCCAGATTTCTTGTTCAACATTCGTAATTGCAACGGTACAATTATCAATTTGAATCTTGTCTTTTGATGTTATAAGTATTTGTTCGAGCTCCGGCCAGTTGCTGAATTTAGACGACTTCGCTATGGCAGTTTTCTGTTTAGGTTTTTGCGCGGCTTCTTTCTTCACTATTTTATCTTCCTCTTTGATACTTAAGGGTACTTCACGAACAACCCTTTTGGGATCTTTATCATAACGAAAACCAAGAAACGTAGCAGGCTTTCTTATACGCCCGGAAGTGGTCCACGTTGCAAATTTAAAATTGGCAACCAATTCCGGTTTCACATAATGGATTGCTGCACCTTTTGTATCCAGTATTCTATTGGCGAAGGGTGACTCCTCTATTTCAAGGGCTTTTAATTTGGTTAATATTTCGGGCATGTCCTTTTCTTTATAACCGCCCCCAGAACGCCCTATCCATTCCAGTTTTTTGTCTTTATTGTATGCTCCAAAAAGTAACGACCGGAAAGACCTTCCCCGCGAGGATTCTGCCCAACCGCCGATTACAAATTCCTGTCTTTTAGCAATTGGAATCTTAAGCCATTCATCGCCACGTTTGCCGGGGTTGTATGTGCTCGACTCACTTTTTGCTACGATCCCTTCCAGGCCCATCTCCACAGCTTGTTCATATAACGCGATACCATCCCCAAAGTGGTCACTGAATTTCACCGTCTCATTATTACCTGTAATTGTTTTTAAGATTTGTTTTCTTTCAATCAAGGGCAAGTGCTTTACATCCTTTCCATCGCACCATACTATGTCAAATACATAGTATGCGAGTGGCGCATCCGGGTTGGCTTTTTGAACAGTATCAAAGCTTACTTCGCCATCTTTATTGAAAGCCACTACTTCTCCGTCTATAACAAAATTTCCTTTAAGCTCTTGCAGCGCATTATGAACTACGGTATATCTATCTGAGTAATCAATACCTGATCTTGACCGAAGCGATACTTTATTTTTATTTTTAAAAGCAATAATCCTGTAGCCGTCCCATTTCACTTCATACAGCCATCCTTCTTTATTGAATGGTTCTCTTACAAGCGTGCAAAGCATAGGCTTTAGCGATTCCGGCATTGCTGCTTTTTTGCCCTGCTTTATTAAGACAGGTTTAGTGTTGTTATCTTTAATCAAAGGGTTTTCAGCAGGCTTGTGACTTTGCCATTGCCTGGCGGGGTTAGCTTCCACCTGTTCCAGCGTTTTTTGAGACAGTACAGATTTATCTTTTGTTGCGATATCGGTTGCAGTGGAATATTTGTCTTTAAGTTTTAAAAGATACCAGGCATTCCCGCCCTTATCTTCTGCTCTTACAATTTTAAAATCTCCCTTTATTTTGTGGCCGTGTAAAGTAAATTGTATTTCTCCTTTCCAGAATTGAGAAGTAATGGAATGTTCCTGCGCCTTCTTATTTTTTTCTTTAATTGCAGTAGTTTCATAAGTACCTTCATCCCATACTATCACGGTACCAGCTCCATAGCCTGATGGTATCACTCCTTCAAAGTCGCGGTAATCCCACGGATGATCTTCCACAAGCATAGCGAGTCTCCTTTCACCCGCCTTCATTGAAGGACCCTTTGGTACCGCCCAGCTTTTTAAAATGCCACGGAGCTCAAGCCTGAAATCGTAATGTAAGTGAGATGCATGATGCTTTTGAACAACGAACCGCAATTTACTACTAACGGGTTTACCGCCAATAGGCTCGGGTGTCTTATCAAACTGGCGTTTTTGTTTATACTTTTCTAAGGACATGAAATAAATTGATATTAAAATTTATGCCACACTATACTACACGGCTTTTAATGTTTAAAACTATGTCATTATTTTTATGGAGACTATATAACAAAAATAATATCATGGAAAAGAAAACAGCAACCAGGGGCGTAATCAGGACCGCTCTAAGGTAGCAGCGGGACAGGACTATGAAGTTAACTACGAAAAGGATAAATTACATGTGTCGGCTAAAGAGGTTAAAGATGCAGTTAAATCCGAAGGTATTTCGCGTACGAAAGTTGAAAAAAAATTAAAGAAGTAATCCATAACTTCAATTATACCCGAAGTATCCCTATTCTGCATCCATCAAAAGTTGCGCTGAACTTAGTTTGCAACTAAGTACTTAGACAATATTATAACGATAACAAAATTACAAGGTTGTAAAGTCAACGAAATAATATCCGTAATTGCAAACTACGAATAGCAATACTTTTATAATTTAATGATACTGCGGATAGCAGGGGGTTTTCTTCAATACGCATAATGCTGCCTGCTGTACATTGTCAAACACTCGGCATATTATGGAACATAAGCCATAAATAGCTGGTTAGGAGCTTTCAAAATTTTCTGATTTGAATAATTCCTTTGTAATGATGCGGCAATTTTCAGCTAATTGATTTAGTGTACAAGTGATAACATCAAGATTTACAGGTAATCCTTTTTCGATCTCTATAAAATCAAAATAAAGAATATTTTTTTCGCTAACATTATGGGAACCTTGCAACTGCTTGAATATATCTAAAGCACGGTGGCGATTGTTTCCTATAAAGAATTTTGCAAAGCTTTCAAGCCCCTTATATGTCCTTAATGTTATCGTTATATAAAATTGTGTTTCCATACAATATTATTCAACCTGTTTGAAATTATTAATGTTATGGTCTGACCGCTAAGGTTCGATTGCCTTAAGGCTGATATTTTAGTGACAGTTTATACCTGAAAATAAAGCCGATTCGAATCCATTCTAATCTTCATATTTTAATTAGCTGACTTGCTTAATTTTTTGATATTCCTGTGTATAAATTCTCCCGTGTTTCTTATGTGGCTTGCCTGTTTGTATATAAACGTTCGGATAATGTTAATCCAGATGGCGGTCATTAGCATAGTGGCTGCAACAACAGTTAAAGTTAGCTGATACCAAAAGTTGTTCACTAAGTTTTGTGTTTTAGCCACCATGCATAAAACAAGGCTAAATTCTCCAATTTGAGAAAGCAACGCCCCCGCATAAATACTGTTACGCCAGTTTACTTTTAAAACCCGGAATACAATAGTATTAATTACACTGTTAACAAGAAGTATAATGCCAACTATTAAAAATATTAAACCAGTGTGATCAGTTAAAAAACCAACATTTATTTGTAACCCGATTGATAAAAAAAACAGTGATAAAAAGAAAACTCTAAAAGGTATTAAGTTTGTGTCTAACCATTGCATTGATGTTGACTTAGAAATTAATAAGCCACCGATTAATGCCCCAATAGCAGCAGATAAATGAACGATTTGTGTCAGCAAGCCAAACCCGAAACAGAGTAATAACCCAACAAAAACTTGTGCTTCATGGTCATTTTTCAATTTGTCGGGAAAATGAAAATTGATACTCTTATTGCTAAAAGCTAATCTTAAAAAAAGTGTGATAGCAATAGTAGAAATTACAAGAAGAATGATTTGATTATTCTTTATATTTTTCTGTCCCAAAAAGTTTACTGCAAGTATCATTGGAACTAACAAAAAATCTTGTAAAATCAAAATACCCGAAGTAAGCGTTCCCAAAGATGTCTTTATTTCATTGTTTTTTTCAAGGTATTCAAGAATAATAGCAGAACTGCTTAGACTGATTATAAATGAAAAAAGCACAACTTCTTTCCAACTCCATTTTTGATAAAAACCTAATAGGTAAATAAACAGGAAACTCAAAAACAATTGGGCAGCCACACCAATTATCGGCTTTTTTATGTTTTTAGTCAACGTCTGAATTTCCATTTTTGTGCCGATGAAAAACATTTGGATTAGTAATCCTAATTCACCGATAACAGCAATTGTATCTGCATTTGAAAATACTTTGATACCGCATGGTCCTAAAAGTATTCCGGCAATGATGTAAGCAACAAAATACGGTTGATTTAATCTTTTTAATAACAATCCAATTAATAAAATTGTAAAAAGCATTATTACAATGCTCTTTAAAAGTTCCTCAAAATTTATTATTGAAAGCAAAGTCATTTAGAAAAACAGTTTAAATAACAAGAGTTGCCTTTTTATGTAAGGCAACTCTCGAAATGAGGAAGTTGTAATTAGGAAATTTGAATAAGCCTTGGTGGCTTTTGTTTTGCTTCCTCTTTTTTTGGAATGAGAAGATGCAATAAGCCATTCTCGTACTTCGCCTGGATTTTGTCAATGTCCACTACTTCTTTTTGCAATGTAAAAGTTCTTTGGAAAGATTGATAACTAAACTCTTTACGGGAATAGCGTTCATCCTCTTTCTCTTCTTTTTCATAGCTTCTTTCGGAACTGATTGTCAGGGAATTTCCATCGAGTTCAACTTTGAAATCTTTTTTTGTCATTCCGGGTGCAGCGACTTCCACTTCATAGTTCTCGGCAGTTTCTTTAATGTTAACTGCAGGAATTGTAGTGTCGGTGTCAGAGAAATTGTGGTTTCCCCAATTAAACAAATCGCGATTGAACAAATCGTCAAAAAGCACTGGCATTTGATTTAGCAGGCTTCCATTTCTTTTTACAAGTGTCATAGTTACCTCCTTTTTAATGGTTAATAAATAATTTTAAAAAGGGAAAATCAAGTCTTATGCCACTGCAATTTTGAACTAAGGAAAATGAAAATTTGTCGCAGAATAACTAAAAAAATGACAGTTTGAAAGTCAAAATTTCTGTTTGCGTGGATTTTAAAGTCTTTGTCACTTTGAATTTTAGGGTGTGTCCAAGGTGGTTCAATATTTTAACGCAACGCTGTTATAATTATAAGTTTTTAATGAAAACGCCGCATTGGCGCAGGTGCTATACTTCCAATCTTCTTCCTTTATCACAAGTCCTGCTAGTCCGGACCTGCCTGCGGTAGGCAGGTTTTGATGAATGTAATCTAATGTCTTATCGAACATTTGCTGATCTTTTATTTCTGTTGGTTTATTGTGTTGTTGCCAAAACTGCCAATCTTTATTATTACCGTTTTCTTCCCGGCTCTCTCCATTCCCGATGAATCGGGACAGGCTATCCAAATAAGCCATTCTTTTCTGCTTTCGAAATTATTATTTTTAATTGCTATTGTTAGTTCTGAAGATGTATGCTTTTTTCAATTCCCGAAAGGAATTTGAGATACGGCTGACATATTATGATAAGGGCAGAAAAAAACGTGGAATAAAAGAATCCGCTATCTACGCAACCTCATTCCCTGTAAAATCATTGGCTGGTAATAACTGGATTTTGTTTATTCAAAAATCAGCCTCTGCAAAAAAATACACCGGTATAGAAAGCGCCAGCTTACTGGCCGTTACCTATCATTATTGTGAGAAAGGAATCACCGCGTTTTATCTCACGGAAACTAATATAATCGTTGGCTTCAACCCTCACTTTTTTGACAGGTATAATGAGCGGATGCAGCTAAACCTTGAACATTCGCTGGATATAGTAAGGGCGTTTTTTAAAAAAGGAATTTATTGTCAGCAAGGCACTATTAAAGTAGACGGTAAAAAGCAACTTATCGCTTTCAGAGCTGACGGGTTTCAATTGGGCCATTACTATGTAAAAGACGGATATATTGAATGGAGAACTTTTGT
>JALYYM010000475.1 GCA_030946565.1 Bacteroidota bacterium
AAACAATGCAAATACACCACGATAAGCACCACCAGGGTTATGTGGATAATCTTAATAAAGCGATTGCAGGAACAGAAAACGAAAACAAATCGATTGAAGAATTGCTTAAAATAGCGGGCACGTTGAGTCCTGCTATTCGTAACAACGGCGGTGGCCATTGGAATCACAGCTTTTTCTGGGAAATTTTATCAGCAGATGGGGGCGGAAAACCTGAAGGCAAATTAGCAACTGCAATTGACGAGGCATTTGGATCATTTGATGAAATGAAGGAAAAATTCAATACTGCCGGGGCTACCCGTTTCGGAAGTGGCTGGGCATGGCTTGGAGTGGTAGATGGTAAGCTGGCCATTTGTTCTACGCCTAACCAGGATAATCCATTAATGGACGTTGCCGACTGCAAATGCAATCCCATTCTGGGTTGCGACGTTTGGGAACATGCTTATTATTTGAAGTATCAAAATAGAAGACCCGAATACCTTAAAGCCTTCTGGAATGTGGTTAACTGGAAAAAAGTAAATGAGCATTTTGGAAAGGCATAATGTGCGCCGCTCATTTAATCACGAAGAGTGGAATCAGATTTAAACACAAATTATAAGCTGCAAGGAAATAAAGTAATTGCAGCTTTTTATTGTTTGCCAGGCATTGTAAAATTTAACCGGGTTCAAAGCGTTTTAAATATCTTCACCCAATGCCCAGGGCAAACGCATTAAAAGTTTACGGTTATCCACCAATGGTGGATTAAGAGTAGATTGTTAATTGAAACAGAAGATAGTTTTTGCAGAAAAAAACTATGTCAAGTATCATCGAACACTTTAGCAGCTTGCCCGACCCACGAACAAAGGAACATAAGAAAGAGCATAAATTAATAGACATTCTCTTCATCACCATAGCAGCCGTTATTTGTGGAGCAGAAGACTGGAACGATATAGAATTATACGGCGAACAAAAAGAGGATTGGCTGAAAACCATACTGGAACTGCCTTCGGGCATTCCATCACATGATACGTTCAACAGGGTTTTTTCACTTATCGACCCTGTGGAGCTGCAGCACTGTTTTATTGGCTGGGTACAATCAATAGCCAACATAACCGATGGGCAAATTATCAGCATTGACGGTAAAAGAATGTGTAACAGCGGGGAGCAGGGCAAGAAAGCTGTCATACACATGGTAAGTGCGTGGAGCAATGCCAATAGTATGGTACTGGGCCAAGTAAAAGTAAACGATAAGAGCAATGAGATAACAGCCATACCGGCATTGCTGGATTTACTGCTGGTAAAGGGTTGCTGGATAACGATAGATGCAATGGGTTGTCAAAAAGATATTGCAGCTAAAATAAAATCGAAGGAAGCAGAGTACATCCTGGCCGTAAAGGATAACCAGGAACACTTGCATGACGATATAAAAGATGCGTTTACACATGGTAATATAGAGCAGGTACACCAACAAAGCAACCTGGGTCATGGCAGGATAGAAAAACGCACCTGCCGCATAATAACAGCCCTGGAATGGGTGTGCAAGGTGCAGGACTGGCAAGGTTTACAAACATTAATAGAAATAAAAAGCGAGCGAACAATTAAAGCAACCGGGGTAAAAGAAATCCAAACCCGGCATTACATAAGCAGTGTGCTGTCAACAGCCCAAAGGTTTAACGAAGCTATTAGGGAGCATTGGGGTATAGAAAATAGTTTGCACTGGGTATTGGATGTATCTTTTAACGAAGATAACAGTATGAAAAGGGCAGGCAACGCAGCAGAAAACTTTTCAGTAATTACTAAAATAGCCTTGAATGCCGTCAGGCAAAGTGAGCAGAAAAAAGGAACAACAAAATTAAGTGTGAAGTCCAAAAGGAAAAAAGCAGGATGGAGTAATGAGTACTTAACCACTATCCTTACTAATGCTCGTTGATTTTTTTAATGCGTTTGCCCTGCAGGGTTTTGTTGTTAACCAAATTTATTGTAATTTCGCACCTGTCTTGCCGCAGTCTTTACGATTTCTATTTCCATCCCCAATGATTACGAAGAATGCGGCGTTTTATGGACTCATTTTTTAATCTTAAAATATTGCTTCACTTATGTCTCAAACGTTGTTTGAAAAATTGCAATTAGAGGATGAAAAAAATCTCTTAATTCAAGGTCTCCCCTCAACAATCGAAAAGCAGTTTTCGAAACTTTCATTCTCTAAAAATGTTACTCCACTTTTAAAAACCCGGAAAATTGATTTTGCACTTGTTTTTGCTTTGAATTCAAAACAATTGCATAAAATTCTTGCCGAAGTTTGTCCTGCATTGCACGCTGATAGTAAACTTTGGATCGCTTATCCAAAAGCTACATCTAAGATCACCAGTGATCTAAACAGGGATTGTACGTGGGAGTTTCTTACAAGCCAGGGCTTTGAGTCCGGCGAAAAAGTAGGATTGGACTATGTATGGAGCGCTCTCCGGTTTACAAAAATGGATTGCCTTGAAAGTGTTTCGAATTCAGGCACTTCAAGCGGGGTAAGGTTAAAAGCTGCCGCGGGAAGAAAAATCGTTGAAACGGTACATTTTTAATTAATGTTTTTAATCTCATAAAGTCTTTACGGGATGAAACGTCGTTTACTAAAATAACGTTTCGTCCCGTATTTATTTTAGTATGACCATTCCCATTTCATTGGTAATTTTTATTTCCATATTTTTTAAATGATTGTGTGTTTGAATTAAAAAGATTTGACGTTCAGCAGATTTGGCTTCTTCTAACTCTTTTTCATTCATACGTATTAGATTTCTTATCTTCTTCAATTCCAAATAATTAAGGGTCGATATTA
>JALYYM010000514.1 GCA_030946565.1 Bacteroidota bacterium
CCGATGCATGCAAATTTATACATCAGTAAAAGGGCCGGATTTATGAGTGCAACCGATGAGGAAGCGTTGGAGTCTTCCTTCGAGCTGGCGAAGTTGGAAGGCATCATCCCCGCCTTAGAATCTGCACATGCTTTATACGCTTTAAATAAAATAAAATTTAAAGAGAATGATGTCGTTGTTGTAAACCTAAGCGGCAGAGGCGATAAGGATATGGATACATACATGAAGCACTTATAACTTTTGGAAAGTTCTAATCATAACTTTTGGAAAGTTCCAAACTTTCCAAAAGTTTAATTTAAAAACACATGAACAGGATCAACAAATTATTTGTGCGCAAGAAAAAAAATATTCTTAGCATTTATTTTACTGCAGGTTTTCCTCATTTAAATGATACAGAGAAAATTCTCATTGCGTTGCAAAAAAATGGCGCTGATCTTATTGAGATCGGAATGCCATATAGTGACCCGCTGGCTGATGGACCAGTAATACAACAAAGCAGTATGGCTGCATTGCAAAATGGCATCAGTATCAAAAAAATTTTTCAACAATTAAATGTTTCGAATGAAAATCCTTCATTTAGATCTGCTGAAACTCCATTGATCCTGATGGGGTATTTGAACCCTGTGCTCCAATATGGTTTTGAAAAATTTTGCGAAGACGCAAATGCCGCAGGTATAGATGGAATTATTTTACCTGATCTCCCTATGTATGAATACCAACATGAGTATAAAAATATTTTTGAAAAAAATAATTTGAATTTCATCTTCCTGGTTACACCGGAAACCAGCGAAAAGCGTATAAGAGAAATTGATGAAATTAGTAACGGCTTTATCTACGCGGTTTCTTCTTCCTCTATTACCGGCACCGACACGGATATGAATCAACAGGAAAGTTATTTTCAAAAACTAAAAAATCTTGGCCTCAAAAATGAAATATTGATTGGCTTTGGCATAAAAGACAATAATACATTCAATGCAGCTTGCAAGCACGCCGCAGGCGCTATTATTGGTACTGCATATATCAAGGCGATCGAACATTCAACCGATATAGAATCAGCTACACTAAATTTTCTTAACTCAATTTTAAACACTGAAGTGATAGACTGACCTACTATCCAATGAAAAAAATTTAAGTTTGCAATCAATTTTTTATGATGAAAAAAATATTTATACTTCTTCTTGTAGTAGGCCCGGTTCTTGGATTTTCGCAGGCGAATAAAAAATCTGAGAAACGCCCTGACACGAGCTTTGTCATTACCGGCAACGTTACAGGTTTCGCAAATGGTACGCCTGTATCATTTGGTAACCAGCAAACTAATCAACTTGAGAAGCAGGCAACTATTGAAAACGGAAAATTTATTATAAAAGGCAAAATGGATGAACCTGGCTTTAAAGTATTACTTTTTGGAGACCAACCTCCCTTCACTCCATTGTTTTTATTTTTGGATAACAGCAATGTTACAATCACAGGAACCAAAGATGCAATTGACAAAATGATGGTGAAGGGTTCACCGTCAAACGCACTATTCACCGAATATTCAGGTGCTATAAAAAAGTACGATGAAATGATAGCTGCAGGGCAAAGCCTTGAAGCCGATGACATAAAAAATATTGAAAAAATTAGTGCAGATCTCGTTCAACAAAATCCATCTTCTTACGTATCCGCATTAGCTATCATTCGCATGTACCAGCTAACACAAAACGGAACGGAAGCTGATGCATTATTCAAATTATTACCCTCGGAAATTCAGGGCGGCGAGCTTGGGCGATTTGCAAACCAGCAAATACAGGAATCAAAAATAAACCCTATAGGTTCAGTCATTAAAGACTTTTCGCAAAATGATACCACCGGCAAACCGGTAAACATTTCTTCCTTCAGGGGGCAATATGTTTTGCTTGATTTTTGGGCAAGCTGGTGCAGGCCATGCCGCATGGAAAATCCAAATGTGGTAGCGGCCTACAATAAATTTCACGATAAAAATTTTACCATACTAAGTATCTCTCTCGACCAGGCCAAACCAGCATGGTTGAATGCAATTCAAATGGATGGCCTCAACTGGAGCCACGTCAGCGACCTCAAAGGCTGGGGCAATGAGGTGGCGGCCCTCTTCCAGGTTCGCAGTATTCCGCAAAATCTTTTGATTGATCCTAACGGAAAGATCATCGCTAAAAATCTTCGTGGCGAGGTGTTGGAAAGTAAGCTGAATGAGCTATTAAAATAGGTGCCCCGCTTTTTACAATTTCGCTATTGGCATTTTATTTAAATTTGCCTTATGGACGTTCATGAAATAATAACTATTGACGACGACATTCTCGGTGGAGAGCCCGTCTTCAAAGGAACCCGGGTTCCTGTTGAAAGTTTGTTCGACCATTTAGAGGCTGCTGTTTCTCTTGACGAATTTTTAGAAGATTTTCCTACCGTATCTAAAGACCAGGCAATCGCTTTGCTGAGCGTTGCCAATAAATTTTTAACTGCTAAAAACGTAGCTCAATTATATGCGACTGTTGCTTGATGAGAATTTACCAAAGAGGCTCAAGCAAGACTTTTCAGAACATGAAATTTACACAGTTCGGGACAAACAATGGAATGGCGTTAAGAATGGAGAATTACTAAAATTATTTGTTACCAATTCTTTTGATGCATCATTGACTTTTGATAAAAACCTACAACATCAACAAAATTTTTCAGCTTATACAATATCTGTTTTTATTCTCACAGCAAAAATCAACCAGTACAAAGAGTTGACAAAGTTTACACCGAAAATAAAAGAGTATTTAAGCAGTGGGAAAATGCCAATAGGACCAGTAATTATTTCAGGCGTTAGCTTGTAAAGACTATTAGTAGTTTATTTTGATAAATTTCATTTTGGTTTTACAAATGGTTTACAAAAGCATCCCTTCCAATAGGTTTCCCTCTATCTTTGCACATCAAAAATAAATAGCTGTACCAAGGATAATTAAGACTACATGCCCAAAACTTTTCAATCAACATACCTGCCCTATTCTGAAACAAATAGTTTTACAAAAATTGTGTTGGATTATTTGAAAGAGGCCGATGATTTAAAAGAATTTTATACGCACAATGTAAGCCTGGAAGGTATCAAAGCTTCTATCAATCAAAGAAAAAATTTTAATACTGACAGGCAGTTACTCACGGAACAATTACACATTCAATACGAAAAAATAAGTGATAACGATCTTGTAAAAGTCAATATAGACAGGCTTTCCGAAGAAAATACATTTACTCTATGCACAGCACATCAGCCGAATATTTTTACCGGCCACCTGTATTTTATTTATAAAATACTCCATACTATAAAGCTTGCTGAAGAACTCACAGAACAACTACCTGGATATAATTTCGTGCCGGTATATTTTATGGGAAGTGAAGATGCTGATCTTGATGAACTAGATCATGTAGTGATTGACGGCAAAAAATATAAATGGCAGACAAAACAAATCGGCGCAGTGGGCCGCATGAAAGTGGATGATAAATTAATCAACCTCATTGATGAAATTTCGGGAAGGCTTTCTGTTGAAAAATATGGGAAAGAAATTATTGATGTTTTAAAGGAATACTTTAAAAAAGATTATACAATTGAGCACGCTACTTTTTTATTAGTGCATCATCTTTTTAAGACTTATGGGCTCATCGTTTTATTGCCGGACAAAGCAGCTTACAAAAAAGCAATGCATTCAATTTTTGAAGATGATCTTTTTAATAACAAGCCCTCTGAAATTGTAAGTGAAACATCAAAAAAATTATCCGAAAAATATAAAGTACAGGCGCACCCGCGGGAGATCAATTTATTTTATTTAAAAGATAATATCCGCAACAGGATTGTAGAGGTAAAAGACAAATTCGTCGTGCATGAAACTGAACTTGTTTTCACAAAAGATGAATTGCAAAAAGAGTTGGAAGAGCATCCTGAATATTTTAGTCCTAACGTAATTCTGCGGGGACTTTTACAAGAAATTATTTTGCCGAACATTGCCTTCATTGGTGGCGGTGGCGAACTTGCTTACTGGCTTGAATTGAAAGATTTGTTTTTGTATTATGAGGTTCCATTCCCTGTTCTGATTTTAAGAAATTCTTTTTTGCTGATAGAAAAAAAATACCAACAGCTCATCCAAAAGCTGGAACTCACCTCCGTTGATTTATTTAAAGTTGAACAGTTGTTAATGAATCAAATCGTTTTGGAGCGAAGCAAACAAAAACTAAATATCGATGAGGAGAAATCAAGAATAGAATTAGTGTATAATGAAATAAAGAAAGTTGCAAAAGAAATAGATCCTACGTTACACCAACATACAGAAGCCTTGCAAACAAAGGCTTTGAAAGCCTTGGCAGCATTAGAAAAGAAAATGTTGCGAGCTGAAAAAAGAAAATTCGAAGACACAAAAAATCAACTCGACAAAATTTTGGATTCTTTATTCCCCGGTGGAAATTTACAAGAACGCACAGAAAATTTCATGCTCTTTTATGCAAAATTTGGAAGTGACTTTTTAAATGAACTGTATAAAAATTCACTAACGCTTAGCCAGGAGTTCTGTGTGCTGGAAGAAAACGGGTAAACTCTTTGTGGCGAAATCTATATTTTTTAGAATAGGTAGGATATTCGCTAAGAACGTAATAAAAGGCCTCACAAATGTTAAATACAAACTGAGCCGTCTTTGCGAAAAGTTTTCGAGCAGAGGGTTTATATTTGAAAGATGTTTCAGAAAACTTTATTGCAATCTCCTTAGTATTATAATGCTAGTTATCCCAAGGAGATTGCCACGTCGCCGCTAGTTTTATTAGAATTGTTACATTATTCGGGCGACTTACAAAGACGTGACTTAGGTAAATCGCCTTTGACTGTGTAATGCTTGGGATTGTTATACCTATTCTATAATTTTTTTATCCTGATATTTTTAAACCAAACTGTGTTGCCATGATCCTGCAAAGAAATTTTGCCTTGCTTAAAAGTGCCGAAATCTTTCATGTCTTTAAACTTACTTACAGCAATCATTTGCCTCCAGTTATCATCCCACATAGTAGTTGAAAGTGTATGCTGGCCATTTAAGAAAAAATCAAGTTTGCCATTGTTAGCAACAATCTCCGCGTGGTTCCATTCACCCAATGGATTCTCCGCTTCTTTAGCAGCAAGTAAATCGTAAAGATCGCCGGCCCTGTGGCTGTAAAGTTTGCCATCAGGATGTCCCAAACGTGTAGGCGTTCCGTTATCGAGCACCTGCATTTCCATACC